>CAZVJS010000008.1:22351-25165 GCA_964627365.1 uncultured Candidatus Saccharibacteria bacterium
TGATAAAAGCCCGCATCCCCTGGATCAGGACCGTCATAGGCTTCGCTAGGAACATGGAGTTTTTCTGCCATACCTGTACTATATCACACTTATGCTTATATTGCAAGGTTTAGCTGGCCTGGCGCGGTATTTCGGGTACCTCTATTCTAGGCACAATCGAGGTAGGGTGTCGGGCCATGGACTGATCTTTTTCGGATATCATTTCTACTGACACCAAATAAAGAGCTGGAGGATCCCTATCCTCTTCTTCCGGCGAAATAATAAGCTCTAGGTTTCTTGCCATACCCTTTATTACGACACAGATATGCCTAAATTACTGTGAGTATTCTTACTCCCAGCGGAAAACGCGGAAGGCAATAACGTAAATAACAACCATCCAAATACCCATTAGTAAGAGTTGGGGTCCAAGATCCATGAGGCTTTTGCCTTCAGTAGCTATTAACCGTATGCCTTCAATAACTGGAGTAAGGGGTAAGATGCTGGATACGGATTGGAGCCATTGCGGCATAAGAAAACGTGGGAAAAATGTACCCGAGAGAAACATCATGGGGAAAACAACGATATTAGACAGGGGAGCGGCTTGATTGACGTCTTTTGCCCAACCACCTATCGCTAGACCAATTCCTAAGATAAGAGTGATACCGAGCACAATAAATATTGCTAGGGTGATCCAGTTACCAACGACATTTAGGTTGAAAACAGTAATAGCTACTGCAAACATTAAAGCTATAGATAGCAATCCAACCGCTGCCTGAGATATGACGTTTGAGGTAAAGTATTGCCAAACCCTGAGAGGTGTTGTGTGTAAGCGTCGCAATACACCCTGTTTTTTTAGCTCGGGAAAGACGTTTACCGGTCCAAAGATTCCAAGCCCAATGATACTGAAGCCAACCAGTCCGGCAAATACGTAATCAAACTGAGTTAAAGATTGCTCGTTGGTTTGTTTAGTGGCTACGCTAAACGGGGTAGCGATGGTCACAAACTTACTATTGATAGTGTTGAACTGCTGCTGCAAAACAGATGCCAAAGTTTGTCCAGCAGACACATTGTTTTGATTGTATAGTATTTGAGCCTGGCCCGAGGGATATGTTTGACCCTCCTTTTGCGTGCCAAAATCACTTGGCAATACAATCGTCGCATCCAACTGGCCGCGCTTCATTTTTTCGTCTGCTGCAGCTATCGTGGTAGAGTTTTTATCTATTTTGAGTACTTTTTCATTGTTAGCTTGGTCTACAAATTGCTTGGCAAAAGAGCTTTCTGACTGATTAATAAGTGCCACGCGGAAAGATGTGTCGTTGTTTTTGCCAAAGATACCACCGAAAACAAATAGGAAAATAAGTGGAAACAAGAAGATGAAAAATAAAGCTAACTTATCTCGGAAAGCTCGGCGAATGGCAATCTTGGCGAAGACTCGAACCGGTAGAAATGATTTTTTGAGACTTTCCATCAGGTTTTTAACTCCTTCCCGGTCAAATCAATAAAGACATCTTCAAGATCCGCCTGCTGAACAACCTCTTTCTTGGTGAAGCCTTTTTGGAGCAGGTCACGAATCAGCTTCTTGGGAGTATCCATTTTCACTATTACTCCGTTATCCATAATTGCAACGCGGTCACAAAGTAGTTGTGCCTCCTCCATATAATGCGTTGTCAGGATAACTGTGGTGCCTTTACTGCGAATTTCTTTTACAAGATCCCACAGATTGCGGCGGGCCCCCGGGTCTAACCCCGTGGTTGGTTCGTCCATAAAAAAGATCTTGGGCTGATGTACGAGGGCAGCAACAATGCTAAATCGCTGCTTTTGCCCACCGGATAGATTTTCAACGTAGCTGTTGGCTTTGTCCAGTAAACCGACTTCCTCAAGCAACTTCCGTGAGTCTACCCGACTACCGTAAGTTGAGGCCATCTGTTCTAATTGTTCGGTTAGTTTAACCTTGTCCATAAAAGCCGGACTCTGCGGTTGTACACCGATAATCTGTTTCACTTTCTGAACGTTTTTCGTAACGTCTAGACCATCGACTGTAGCTGTACCGCTATCAATCTGACGAATAGTTTCGATCATTTCTAGTGTGGTGGTCTTGCCGGCCCCATTTGGACCGAGAATTCCAAAAATCTCACCTCGTTCGACTTCGAAGCTAATCCCCTTAACTACAGTCTTGTCACCATATTTCTTGGTCAGATCTTTAACAATAAGAATTGGCTTAGGCATGTGCTCAAGTATAACAACTATTGCTTAGCGTGTTAAGTATTAAATAGAAAACACCCGGCGGTGGCCGGGTGTTTATAGCTCTGTTTAGGTTAGAACTATTTGCGCTTAACGGTCAAAAAGCCGTTGCGTGGGTTTTCGTTAACAACGAAACCATCTGGCAGATCAGAAGCCTCTGGACGCTCGTCTTTACTAAAGTAGTAAATTGTCTGTTCTTTTCCGCCACGGAGTACGACTGCCTTAGAGTTTAAGTAGTATGTTACCCCTTTGGAATTTGTGTGCTTGTAAGCCATTGTTACAACCTCTCCCTCTCTTATAGTTAGTTGTGGTACCCCTAACATACTCCGCTTGGTTTTGGCTTGTCAACCCTTTGTAAGTGGTTTTCTATCTGTAATGCCTATGCTTTTGGAGAATTTTACAGGGGTGGAAAGATAGCTGATGTTTTAAGGGATTCGGCGTCTTCTTGAGGTGGGAAATGTTGTAACTTCCTATGGAAAGTGTTGCATCAAAACCCGCTTATGCATTACACTGTCCTTCGTAACTATTAAACATACCTAAGGAAAAGGTGGAATAAACATGGAGTTTTCTCAACCCCGTCAAAATCAACCAGTT
>CAZVJS010000009.1:0-22342 GCA_964627365.1 uncultured Candidatus Saccharibacteria bacterium
TCTTGTTTGGTAGTGTCACGATTGCGCACTGTGACTGTATCGTCCTCAAGGCTATCAAAATCAATTGTCACACAGTATGGGGTGCCGATTTCATCCTGGCGGCGATAGCGTTTGCCAATGTTGCCGTTGTCGTCCCACATCACATTGCCATATTCTTTTTTAATAGTGGCGTAAACTTCCCTAGCCTTCTTCACAAGTTCTGGCTTATTTTTGAGCAATGGGAAAACAGCAATTTTTACTGGAGCAATTCGCGGATCTAGTTTTAGCACTACACGTTTTTCACCATTAACTTCCTCTTCGTGATAAGCGTCAGACAAAACTGCTAGGAACATGCGTCCCACACCTACGGACGATTCAACTACATACGGCACAAACTTTTCGCCTGATTCTTCATCAATATATTGCAGGTCTTTGCCGCTGCCCTTCATATGACTCGTTAGATCGTAGTTTGTTCGGTTGTGAGTACCCCATAGTTCTTTAGAGCCAAACGGAAACTTGAAGTAAATGTCATGGGCGGCTGCAGCATAATGTGCTCGTTCATCTTCTTCGTGTTCGTGCCATGACAAGTTCTTTTCATCAACACCGAGGCGTTTGACCAAAAACTCCCACGCAAACTTGCGCCAATGTTCGTAGACTTCTTTTTGATCCTTCGAGCGTATGAAATACTGCATTTCCATCTGTTCCAACTCACGTACGCGGAATATAAAATCTCGCGGGCTGATCTCATTTCTAAATGCCTTACCTATTTGGGCAATGCCAAATGGCAACTTGGCCCGCATAGTTTCCTGGACGTTTTTGAAGTTAGTAAAGATTGAGCCAGCGGTTTCTGGGCGCAAATACGTAATAGCCGAATCATCTTCGACAGCGCCTACCCAAGTCTTGAGCATCATGTTGAAGAAGCGCGGTTCGCTTATAGGATTACCCTCTGGCGATTTCTTGTCCTTCAACAGTTCTTTCAACTTCTTCAAGTCGGTTGAATCTGTATCTGCCAGATGGTCGGCTCGGTAGCGTTTTTTGGTAACTAAATCTTCTACCATCGGGTCAGTAAAGCCAGCTACGTGGCCACTGGCTTCCCAAAGTTTGGGATTTTGGATAATTGCCCCGTCGACTCCGTAGATATTCTCGGATTCTTTGACAACTGCGTCCCACCATTCTTGTTTTAGGTTGTTGGCAAGCTCTACGCCCAACGGACCGTAGTCATAAAAGCCAGCTAGCCCGCCATAAATTTCTGAAGCCTGAAAGACAAACCCACGCCGCTTGGCCAGGCTCACAATGTCTTCTAGTTTCACATCAGCCATTGTCTTCATCCTCGGGTACCAGTTCAACGGTTACCGGTAAAGGGACGATCTCTAGCTTACCTTTTATTAACACATCGACCCATTCAAGACCTGGGGGCAAATAAAACAGGCTTGGTTGAAAGGCGGGCTGAAACGGTGCATTGAGTTTAGCGGCTTCTTCTGGCCGGTAAACTTCATCAATAATCATATTCGCACGGGCTGCCGTAACACCCTTAAAATGATCCCTAATCTCTGTCATCTTGTGCTGTATTATACCTGTTTTACTCGTTCACTTCTAACACTACATCTATTTCAAGTTTTTTTATCATCATAGTAAGGGATCGCATCATATTCCGCTGCTATCCAAAATGATCCGTCCTGACCTTCGAGTTCCGTACCTTGCCAATAAAGTCCCGCATTTGTAGGAAACATACGAAGTTCTGGGTGATCTTGAAGCACTTGGTCACTAATTATGTCCCCTAATTTATGAGTGTTTGCGCTACCGTTCGGGCTGTTTTTACTGAGTGTATCAAATGCCTCAAGATTACCAGCTCCTGAAGCAGCTTCTATTGTACTCATATTAATTTTGATTATACGCTCTGTTTTCAGAAAACAAGCTATTTTTGTGGGAGCTTGAGATCTTGTAGGTCTAATTTGAGGGCGGTGCCTGCTTGAGCCTGCCCTTGAAGGATCTTGGTGGCCACCACATCTTCTACGGCTTGTTGAATAACTCGGCGCATCGGGCGAGCACCAAATTGCGGATCGTAGCCTGCTTTTACAATAGCTTTCATAGCCTCTTCCGTTAGTTCGACGCTGATGTTTTTGTTGGACAGATTTTTGTTGACCTCTTTGAGCATAAGCTCGGCCACCTTCATAAGTTCATCTTCGTTCAATGGTCTAAATAGTACTACTTCGTCGAAGCGGTTGATTAGTTCTGGCTTGAACTGGCCAGATTGAATGAGCTTATCCACCAATGGACGCTGAAAATCTTCCAGTTTGCTTCCCTTGTTTAACTGATCAATAATATCGGTGGCGCCTGCATTGGAGGTAGCAATAATAATGGCTTCTTTGAAAGATGCTGGACGACCGCCACTGTCGGTTAGCTGACCTTCGTCAAGTAGTTGCAATAGTAAGTTGAGAACATCGGGGTGGGCCTTCTCTACTTCGTCGAGTAGGATTACAGAAAAAGGCTGCTTGCGAATTGAGAGAATTAAACTGTTCGATGAGCCGCTGGCGTCAGATAAGAGTCGTGACACGTCGCTGGGTTGTTGGTACTCGGTCATGTCCAAGCGAATCATTTGGTGGGCGTCGCCAAAATAGACCGCAGCCAATGAGCGCGCTAGCTCAGTCTTGCCTACACCTGTTGGACCAAGGAACAAAAAGCTGCCAGCCGGTCGATTCGGCGACGCCACACCGGCGCGCACTCGCCGGAGCGCCGAAGCTATGGCATTTACAGCCTGAACTTGGTTAATCATTCGTTCATGGATTTTATCTTCTAGGCTTAGCAGCACACTGGCTTCGGCGCCCTGCGCCGCTCCAGCCTTAACACCCATAGTCTTTTCTACTGCTGCTTGGATTGATGTGGCCAGTAGTACTTTGTCTGTGGCATACGGCGCAGCTTGCTCCATCAAATCAATGGCTTTGCCTGGATAGGCGCGATCACTCATATATTGACCACTCAGCCTGTATGCCTCTCTCACTGCATCATACGTAACCAGCAACTTAGAACGAGCTTCTAGTGTCAGAGCCGAGTCTTCCAAAATATTCATTGTAGTAGCTTGGTCTGGCTCTTTAACAGATACAGATGTAAAACTCTCGGCCACTGCCTGACTATTGGCTTTCAGTTTCTGATACTCGTGTGGGGTGAAGGCCGCCACAACTTTTAGTCGGCGGCTTTGAAGCACCGGTAATAAGATTTGCGTCATGTTAAATGCGCCTAGTCCATCACTAAAAAACAGTTCAGCATCGTCCAGAAATAATATTATGTTGCCAGCTTTGACTGCTTCGCCAAACAGTGTCAGCACTAGCCCCTCCAGCTGACGCTTATCGGTCGAAAGAATCAATGAAGCATTCAAACTTACTACCTGGTAATGCTCGAGCTCTTTGTCTTTGCCAGTTAGAAGCCGTTCGGCCAAACCGTACACCAGTGAGGTTTTTCCTGTGCCGAGTTCACCAGTCAAGGCCACACTGCCAGGGCCCTGGCTCAGACCATGCACAATGGTGTCCATAAGATCACCGTGGGCTTGGGTGTGAAAATGTCCGCCGTGGGCTTGGATCGATAGGCTTATATTCTGGCTAAAGTGCTCCAGTGTTGGTGTAAAACCAGTAGCCCAATCTCGGCCAATCCCACCAAAATACGGCTTTGGTTGATCCAAATATACCAAGAGTCTATCCACCCAGGCATGAACTTCCAAAACATCTTCTGGCTTAAGGTTGAAGTGGGATAGAAACGCTGTGGTTTCTGGCAGGCTGCTCATGATAGCTGCCGCTACCGTACCGCCGTGCAGGACTCCCTTACTCTGTCCATGCAACTTCAACGCAGCTTGCCAGATGACGCCAATGCCCTTTTCATCTTTGCCAAGCAGTGCCGCCACATCATCCGGGTGAATAAACAACCTGTTGCACACAAAGGCACCGGCAACAGTCCGTGTTGCGGCCAACCACAGCGTTTCCGGAGTCACCGGAGCTTTCAAACCTGCCAGCAGATCTCCTGCCAAAATATCATCAAGCTGGTCACCTGATTGCACTTTTAAAGTGTCGAGATCATAACGATGCCAGAAGCTTATAGTCGACGCTAGTAGTCCTACGCCAAGCGCTAACCAACTGAGCCGGCCATAACCGGTCACAAAACCCGCGCCAGCTCCAACCACCAGAACAAATGAAGTGTACCGCAGGGCTTGCTCACCACGTTTGCCAATCCGTGCTGACATCCGTGCTCGGCGGGACCGCAAACTCTTTAGATTAAGCTCGGCTTTCATCCCACCACTCCTTTGTACAAGCAAAACAGCGCGAGTATTGGCATCGCTGGCCAAAGCAAGACAATCCCTGCCCCCACCGCAACCGCCACGATACTTGCTAATAATGCACCTATAAGTACAAAAATCCGCACCATAAAGCCAATTAGCCGGGATACAAAGTTGTCGATCATACTGCGCATTAACGAGTCAAAACCACGACCTGGCGAAGTAGTAATCCGCCGCCAGGGAGCAAACAACGTTCGCACCAAAATTCCCACCGAGAAAAGACGCCAAATGCCAAGAATACGTTTTTCTATTCGCTTTAGCGTGTCGAGCCAACCGGCGCTATACCACCAGGCAACGAGCTCAAATAACATAACCGTATTGTACCCTATATGCGAATAAACTGACCAATCATGTGCAAGGCTAGTTGCAGACACTGACTAAGTACTTTATCGGCATCCTTAACTTGGCTCAGCCCTTCTGGAGTGTTCAAACTACCAGCCAGTCGAAGTAGTTTAATATGATCCGCTCTATATGTACCACTCTTTGCAGCGACAAAGTACATATTCTCCAGATCAAAACTATATCTAACATCTGCCTCAAGCCGAGCATTATTTTGATCTGTTTGCAGATTTGGTGCATGTCCAGTTAGTTCAAGCAACTGCATATATAACCATAGCTGGATCAAAGCCGCATCAAGATTAATATCATCTAACCCTTCTAGTACGCGAGTTAAAACTTCAAAATACTCTGGCCCGGGCATGTCTTCGGTAACCCGGTTGATCATTTTTAACCAGTCATAGCCCTGCATAGTGCGATTAATATCACGCACGATATTTCCAAAGTGTTTCTCTAGTCTGGTTGAAACCAGTGTGCCAATCTCACTCTTGCCCGGAATAAAACTAATCTGACTAATACTAAATAGTTCAATGCCACCGGCCAGTTTGCTTTTGATCTTCCGGACACCCTTGGCCATCAATCGAAGTTTGCCCTGGTCAGGGGTCAGGATCGTCAAAATTCGATCAGCTTCCCCGAAATCGGTCCGGGACAATACGATCCCTTTTGTTTGGATGTGATTCATTTGAGGGCCAGATGTGGAGCAACTATGCCGTCAACCGAACGGATGAGGTCATCGAGTCTGGTCAGTGGCTTGTAATGGTAGGCAGTGATAGCAATGTGATCCCAGAGAGCCAACGAAACACCATTTTCCAACTGCGAAACATAACTCAGCACAACAACCGGTAGTTTCTGCCAATCGGCGTATGACCTTAGCTCATATAGAAATTCAATCCCATTGTGCTTGGCTAATTGCAGTTCTGTAATAACCAGCTCGGGCTTCATTTTTCCCAGTGCATCTACCGCCGTTTGAGCATCGAGGCACCACATCACCTCGTGGCCAACCGATTGGAGCGCTGCTTGATAGGTGCTGCCGAGCAATCTATCTGGCTCCAAAAGAAGTATCTGACTCATACCATGCTCAGCTGTAAACTAGGTGGTAAAGTTGCTGCCAGCCCCATTAACTTCTGGTGCCGAGCTACGCGCAACCGAGCCGACATGGCATCAAACAATGACTCGGCTATAAAAACTCCCGCCCCAGCCTGAGCACTGAGTTGTGGTAATGGTTGACGTGAATAGCCATACAACTGATGAGCCCGACGGAACATATCAGTTCCTAGCCCTTCGCTGTCGCTAAACATTCCAGCCACAATACCCTGTTTACCTCGGTGTGCGGCTAGTTTAATGACTGGTTGTTCTTTGCCGGTGTGAGCTGCCTGAGCTTCAATAAAAACTAATCCCAGGCTTGTTAATGCTGCCTCCAGAGCAGCTTTGTTGGCCAGGACCGGTTCGTACTTTCCAGACATGTGCAGCTCCAAACGGCAATCATACTGTTCGGCCACAGCTGCCAACTGGTGGGCCGCGTTATTCAGAACTCCTGCTATCGAAACTGGACTTAAGTATTCTTCAGAATTCTGCTGATGAAGCCGCAAACTCAATAAGTAGCTGTCGAGCAGCCGAAGCGCGCTATCAGCAGTGGATTCAATAACTCCCAGATGATCTAAAGGATCCTTGGTCATTTGGGCCAGCTCAGCTCGCCTGGCAATCTGGAGCAACGGCTGTTTTATCTGTTCTGCCAGGGCTTGCAGCAGTCGCTCGTTGGCATATGCCTGTGCTTTTTTAGACTGCCGCCTCGCCATTTGCCCTCTACCCTCTTTATATATCTAATTATAACAATTCTATCCAGAAATTATGAGGGACAGCTATATGTAGAGCAAGCACGAGCACCTTCATTTTAGAAGTCAAAAAGTCTACGGTACAAAAACGATGTTGGCCATGATGATATTGTCGAAATCGCCTTTGAAGTTATTGGCTTCGGTCCAGACTTTAAGTGTCTTATCGCGTAGAGGTATCAATACCATACTGCCTTGTTTGCCATTTACGATCTCACCGTCGAGTCGTGCACCCAAAACGTCTTGAACTTTTGGTGCTTTATATGGAGTGACCTTAATCTTGCCCTGTTTTACGATCCCATCAAATTGCTTTAATGCTTGGTCGTATGAGATATTTGCCACCTCCAGTCTGAGGGCAAACGAGTTACTTGAGGGTCCAGATTGCGTATTTGGTACAAAGCTAGGATGGAAGTAACCAACTACCGGGGAGCCACCACCACCTTCGGTGACATAAGCACTCCATGTTTTGGGATACTGTACATCGACACTACCATAGGCACTTGGCCCAGTGTAGTGTCTAAGTGGATACTTTTCTTTCTCGACAAATTCGTTGTCTTTGGCAGTCTCGGTTTGTTTGGTGGCAATTGCCACAGCCGCAGCTGATTTTTTATCGCTATTATCCTTATAGTCTTGGCGACCCATATAAGCCCAAGCCCCAAAGCTAGCTGCGCCAATAAAAAACAATGTTAGCAAGATAAGAGGAATGAGCAATATATTCATTGCCCCTGTTTGATCGGACCGGCTCATACCGCTTATGATAGCACAAGTTGTCAGCGGTCAGGAAAAGTCAGCTTTAACCTTTTTGACCTTGTTTTCTGCTTCTTTTAGATATTTCTGGAGTTCTTTCACAATTTCCATGCCACGCTGGTATTTCTTGACAGCTTCGTCAATATCCAGTTCTCCACTTTGAAGTTCGGTCATTAGAGCGTCAAGTTCAGTACTTAACTCACGATAGCTTTTTGGCGTTGGCATAGAATTATTTTACCTTAATTTTATTAACATAAGTTTCTACCAAAGAATCTGTGAGCTGCAATGACAAATGTTGCCCTATTTTCAATTGCTTACCAGAACGGATTACCCTATTACCACTCCGCACAATAGCATAGCCACGTCTCAAAACGGCTTCTGGGCTCAATGCTACTAATAAATCCTGATAGTTCTCCAGCTCGTGTTTGGCTTGGTTCAAACTGTGGTCAATTGTTTGTTTGAGCTGACTGATATCAAGTTTTAGCTCGGCTTTCCAGTCAGCTATAAGCGACGTTAGGCTTTGACCAAGTTGCAACCCGGCAGATTTTACACGCGCCGTTTCTTCTCTTTTATCGGGCGTCAAAAACTGCGCAGCGTTACTTGGCGTGCTGGCTTGCCTGTCAGCCGCCAGTTCTGCCAAGCTCAAATCTATTTCGTGACCAATTGCTACAAGTGTTGGTATGCGGCTGGCCGCTATTGCCCGTGTGACTTGCTCGGTACTAAAAGCCGCTAGATCTTCGGCACTGCCTCCACCACGTGTAATAACCAGTGCTTCGGGCAGCTCAGCTTGTTCATTGAACCACTCAATGGCTCGCACAATTTGCATTGGCGCGGCTTCGCCCTGCACCTGAACATCAGCTAGTTCAATATCTATTCCACCCCAGCGTTCGTTCAGAATTTTCACAAAATCAGCATAAGCAGCTGATTCACTAGAGGTTATTAAACCAATTCGCGCAGGAGGATAAGGTAGAGCACGTTTGCGCAGTGGATCAAACAACCCTTCGGCTTCGAGCTTGGCCTGGAGGAGCGCCGCGGCACGTTTAATGCTTCCCTCTCCCACTGGCTGAATAGTCTGCACATTCACACTAAAACCATACTGCTGGTGCAGCCGCGGCGCTCCTCGCACTTGAAGCATCATGCCATCTTCTAGTGGTCCCGGCAGATTGTACACGGTGCCAAAAAATCGCACACTGGCAGCCTCATCCTTCAAATCAAAATACACCCAACGGTTTTTACTCACCCGAAAGTTAGCTAGCTCCCCCACAATTCCCACCGAAGGATATGCAAATTCCAGCGTCTGGTTCAATGCCGCCACAAAATCCGAAACTGCAAACACAACCTCTTGCATGCTTATATTGTACCCGCTTTAAGTAGCTTCGACTTGTTCGGGCGGTTTGGTGTTCATAAATTTGTGGTAGAAATAGTATCCCGGCGGCAACTGAATCGACATATTAAGCACCCTGTACATAATGGTTACTGGGATACTGACACCGGCTGGAACGCCCGCAGCTGCCAAAGTGGCCGTCATCAAACCTTCATAAATACCCACTCCACCCGGCAAAACAGAAATCAATCCGGCAAAGTTGGCAATTGCGTAGGCAATGATTACTGCTCCCGGGTTGACCCACTGCCCAAAAGCAATATACACCGTATAAACGGTCAATACCTCTGTTAAATTGGCCATAAGCGCAAAAAGAAGCGGTTTTTTCAAATCACGGTAGTTGTCTTTAATTATGATGTAGTTCTCGTGTAGATCAGTAAAGACCGTCTGGGCACGCAAGATATTGATAGTCTCTGGATGCCCATGACGAAATCGGGCCACAAACCAGTTAAAGGCCTTGGTCAGCCATGTCAGAGTGTTATTAATACGTGTTTTGCTCCCCACAATATATGCCATCAACAGCGTAAAGACGAGAAGAAGCGTAAACAGCGACCCTCCAATCAAGAGCACCAATCCACTAGCCTGCCCACCGATAGCCAAAGTAATCAGCCCAATAAACAGCAAGATCTGAAACGAAATAAACACCATAATAAAACGCATAAACTGCACAATTGTAGATTTGGCCCCTGGCACATCAAAAGACCTCATGCGCACACTAAAGTATGAGAACGAGGACACCCCACCGCTTGGAAAGACGTTATTTACAAAGTTCAGCTCCAATGCCACCCGATACATCGAACGAAATTCTACTTTTTCATCAAGAATTGCCAATAAATTTTGATATAAATTAGCATACGAAACATAGTTCAGTGCCTGCCAAACCGGCATCAAAAGCAGCGCGTACGAATTGATGTGTTTAAAGTTTTCGAAGGTATCGACAATCTGTTTACGGGTTACAAAAATCAGGATGCCCAGGGCGATAAAAGTCACAACCGTAGTTATCAGACGCCAATTGCGCCGAATGAAGTGGTTTTCGCTCATTAGTATTCAATTATAACGTACTATCACGAGCGTTACTGCTACTGCTTGCACTAAACGGGACTGCCAAGAATAATACTTGTCATGGGAAAAGTATTTTCACCAGAAGAGATTGACGAAGGACGCTTTCCTGAACCAGGCGCTCATGAAGAAGCCGGAAGATTCGTGCTAAAGAATCTTTTTGATTCCGATGAACTATGGGTACCAATCGGAGACGGCAGGAGATCTTTGAATTTTGATGTCTCGCATAAATATCATGGTCTTGAAAGCGGCATGATCTACGGCTCAACTGCACTTGGCACTGCTAATATACGTAGCGATGTGGATGCCCTCGTTGTCTATCGTGGAGAATCCTCAATAGTTTTGTCCACCATTCGTGAAGTGTTTGAAGAAGCTGAAAAAACGTATCACGTACCGGTTGAAGGACATATCTTAGAGTTTTACTCTAGAGCAAGGCCTCTTGGACATAGTATTGACTCGCTTTTCCTTAACCACTTGTTAGCAATTCAAGAACAAGATGAGCCTAGATGGAGTTACAACTGGCCGGTATCCTACCTTCTTAACCACATCTCAGACGAGCCGCCCTCTCAACAAAGTATACGAAACCTTGCAGAAGGGTATACCAGTGGTAAGATGCGACAATTTGCTCGCGCAATTACTGGATTCAGGGGCGAAATAAACTACAATACTATGCAGCGTGCGCTTGAACTACCGAGTGCAATTGGTCGTAAAGTTATTGCAGCAACAATAGATCCCGATGATGCACAGCGGCCGCATACTATGCCTGCAGAAGACAGTATGCCGCTTATGATGCAAAAACTTTATGAGATAGATTACTTTCAACTTGGCCCAGATACAGCCAAAAACCTTCGAATGCTATCAACAATGAACCAAGAATACAACAACCTGCTAGACTCTGCCGTTAACGAAACTATTGGCCTGGACTACTACACTGAGTGGTTGCAAAGACATTATTTAACATTCTGCAGAATGGCACATGATCTAGCATTTGGCTGGAAACAGATTATTGGAGATAATCGTGATCGACCGATGCACACTGTTGTTCAAGTCCACCAACCTTCCAACAATGAATCTCCCCAAGGCACGCTTTTTGATGACCTTTTTGATGACGATATATACTAACAACCCTGTTCCAAAACTCCACATCTCCGTATACTAAATTGGTATGACTCAGACAGTTTGTATTTTGGGACGGCAGCCAGCAATTGGTCTGGTAGAGCTAGAGAGCCTATATGGTGCTGATAAGCTGCAGCCAATTGGCAACGTGGCTGCACTACTAGACATTGATCCACCCCTGGTAGATTTCACTCGCCTGGGTGGTACAGTTAAATTTGCCAAGCTACTGACTATTCTCGACACCACTGCCTGGAAAGACGTTGAAGCTTTTCTGAAACAAGCTGTTCCTTCCCACGCGGCCAGTTTGCCCGAGGGCAAACTCAAGCTTGGCTTCAGTACTTACGGCATGGATGTACCGGTTGACCGAATTAACGCCACAGCCCTTACGGTTAAAAAAGTCATTCGCGAAACTGGCCGTTCCGTACGAATCATAGCCAACACCGAACCAGCCCTCAACAGCGCGCAAGTCCTACGTAATGGTCTGACACGCGAACTAGGCTGGGAGCTCATTTTCATAAAATATGGCTCCAAGACGGTTGTGGCGCAAAATATTGCCGAACAAGATATAGATGCCTATGCTGCGCGCGATCAAGTCCGACCTAAGCGCGACAGCAAAGTCGGTATGTTACCACCAAAACTTGCCCAAACACTTTTAAATCTGGGTGTCGGCTTGGTAGACCTGGCTGACCCAGCTTGCGGCCCTGGCAAAAACAAGGAAAAAACAGTGCTTGACCCATTCTGTGGCACTGGCGTAATTATGCAAGAAGCCGCCCTCATGGGTTACGATGCCTATGGCACCGATCTCGAACCGCGCATGATTGACTACTCACGCGTCAATCTAGACTGGCTCGGTGAACATTTTTCTCACCCGCCCTTTACCTATTGGCTCGACCAAGCCGACGCCACCAGCTACCAATGGAAGCACCCTTATGATTTCATCGCCACCGAGGCCTATCTGGGACGCCCCTTCTCGTCTCAGCCAAACTCAAACGACCTGCAAGAGGCCGTCCAAAATGCCAGCACCATCATCAAAAAGTTCTTGCAAAACCTAGCTAAACAGACCAAACCTGGCCTCAGACTTGCCCTGGCAGTCCCCGCCTGGAGCGTCAGTAAAGGTTTCAAACACCTACCCCTTATTGACCAGATAGGCGATTTGGGGTACAATCGGGTAAGTTTTGTTCATGCCCGGGAGGAAGATCTTATCTATCACCGCCAGGGCCAAATTGTTGCCCGTGAACTATTAGTACTAACGAGAAAGTAACCATGTCACACGTCAAAGCTGGTGGAACCAGCAAAAACAACCGAGATAGCCAAGGCCAACGCCTTGGGGTTAAGCTATTTGGCGGTGAAAAAGTTAAACTCGGCCAGGTTATTGTCCGCCAGGTCGGCATGACCAAGCGAGCCGGCGCCGGTACTACTCTTAGCCGCAACTTTACTATCCACGCTGCCAAAGATGGCGTGGTCGTTTATAAAATACGCAAAGTCCGCCGTTTTACCGGCAAATCAGTGAGTCGAACCGAAGTTACCGTTGTCTAGCTAATTTCCAAAATACGTATCAACTTGCTTAGTAATAGCAGCAATGTTACTCCACGAACTCCCACTACTCAATATAACCAGGCTGTACTGCGTCGTGTTTCCAAATATAATCCCGGCATCATTTATATAACTATCAATAAAGCCCACCTTGTCTGCCACCACGCTATTGGTGCCAGCTGGAATCCCTTTTCTATATATTTGCCGTTTCATAGCACCCAGCAGCACTTGGTTGTATTCGGGTTTCGCAAAACTGCCATCATGTAAACGCCTTAGTAGTAGCAGAATATCGCTCGACGAGGATGTTTTATTGCCATTAAATGTACCGTCAGAATTGTAGTTATTCAAACGAGTATGCCCGTAGCCTTCTGATCGCAATATAGTGTCCAGACTACTCCAGCCTATCTCTTGTCCAATCGCAATTGCACAGCGGTTGTCCGATACAACAATCATACGGTCAAAGCACTCGCCAACAGATTGCCCGGTGTTTAATGTGCTGGACCAAGACAACGAGCTATTGCCCAAACGCTCAAACAAAACTTGAGCAATAAATAATTTATAAATGCTCGCAATAACAAAACTATTATCATTGACCAAACCATACCGGCCGTCATTACCCGACAGTGCCTGAGCCCCAATACTAAACCGACCGCCACGCCCCTTGATACTATTTGCTAATAAGGCATTGAGCCCTTCGTTGGTCGCCGAATATGTATAGTTGTAAACGGTTGGTGTGGCAGATTGAAGCGTGGCAACATTGATTTCAGCTGCGGCCTGATCACTATTCAGAGCAGCCTTTACTGTTTCAACGGTTTTAGGTATATCAAGCGTCACACCAGGTTTGCCCGGCTCCGTAATCTGTACTTTGTTGTCGATCACCTGTGCCTTGGCACTTATTGTTTTGGACTCAACCTCGCTCTTTAGCCCAGAAAGATATTCGGCTATTTGTATGTCACCCACATTTACTCGTATAGGAGTATTGATGGTGTCAAACACAACCCATTTGGCAATCTCGCCGGCTGGAACTTCATGCTTACCTGCCGACGTAGTCACAATGAGCTTTTTAGCGAGTAGTTTCTCTGCTGTTGTCCGCAACTGCTCAAGATCTGTAGCCTTGATATGAGCAACCAACGGTTTGGTGGGCAGTGCAACCTGCGCCTTGCCTTCGCTCGCCGCCAATTTTATATTGCTAAATGCCGCCGGCGAATCTAGTTGCCAACCATCCTGCTCTCTGGCAATAACCACTTTGTCACCTTCAATCGTAATAGCGGCGTCTGTCGGTTGCGCAGAAAATTGTTCCTGAAGCTTCGGCAAATATGCCGTTAGCTTTTGTTCATCAACTCGCTTTATGGAACTCTCTAAACCCTTTCCAAAAAAGATTGAGAATGGAACAACTCGATGAACCAAAGGATACGATGCCAGCTTGCGGGCAGTTGCCAAAGAATCCGTGTCCATGCCCATTTTGGCAGCCGAAGCAGGCGCGGGCAGAAGACTTCCCGCCTTCAACTGAAGGGTCATTTGGTTATCATTAAGCTCTTTTGCAATGCTCTGCACACTCTCAAAACCAAAATGTTGACCATTTACTTGCGTCCGTGGCAGAGCTCGGTTGACTGGATAAAACAGCTGCCCGAGTGTTTCTACGAATACAAACACAACCACCAACTTTGACGCGAGGTTAATTGCTTTTTTGTGCAGGCTTATATCAGTAACTTCATTTGATACCCAAATAACCGTATCAACGAGTATTGGGTCATGGTGATGAGGATGTGGCGAAGAGACTTGGGGTATATTGTTAATAGTTTTTTTGCGCCACAAAGACATTTTTATCTCTATTCTTTGTAAACTATTTTACATCAGTGAGAGACTAAACCGAAGTTTGGCACTTATAGATAAATGTGAGAATTTATTGTTCTAGTGTTCCAAGAAGTTCGCTCTGACGATACATAAGCTGATAATAGGCGTCTTTGCGTTCTTTTACACGTTCTGTCAGTTCTCGTTCCCTCATCATAGAATCATTTAGGCGTGCTTCTGCAATTTTGCTATCACCTCTATTCCTTGCTTTTACAGAACTGACTTTATCAGCTGCATACCGCCACAAACTAACTACTTCTTCCTTACTTAAGCCAGCTAGTACTTCGCCTAATTTTGCTTGGATATCAGCCAGTTCCTCGTTCTTTTGAACCTCTGTACTCTCAGGTTTGCCAGATTCAGACACCTCTTCAACGGTGGCAATATTAGCCACGGCTACTTCACCAGTTTTTTCAGTCTCTTGCGCTTCTGCACTGACATGATTTAATTTTCGTTCGGCATGCAAAGTAGAGCCATTTGTTGAGCTATCTTCTATGTTAGCTCCAAAACCAGTCTGATTAGGTGTCACCGTAAGGTGCTCACCAGAAACAGTCCTTCGCCACGTATCTGTACTTCGAGAAACACCCAAATCTTCAAAGAGCTTGCGACCAAACTTAACTCCGCCTTCGGGCGTAAGTAAGTCGAGGTTTGTGTCCTTTCGGTTCAAAATGCCAGATAGGATTTCTTTTTCATTGGTGAATTTATTCACTTGCACAATACTAATCAGTGTTTCACCGTAGATTGCATCCGGACTTTTGTTTTTGAAAATAGCCACGCGCGGCGTGCCATTTTCTATTCCAGGTGAAAGTTCAACTTCAGCCATCAGAGATACATTATTCAAATCTGGCATCTCGATACCAGGCGTAAGTTTTAATTCTACCCCCGGTTGTAAAGGTGCAGCTAAATTATCGTCATTAATATCAATTGTTTGTTGATGAAGTTGCGTTTCAATCATAGTCGCACTGACTGATTCAGTCGGTACTGTAGGTTGAGGTGAGGCGGATTCGTGTGTCATATTTGTTTTTGAATTAACTAGTACATAATAGCATAAGCTTTATAAAATGTCAACTTCGTGATGTCTACTCGACTAAGCCCAGGATTTTGTCTAGAAAATGCTCCCTGAGCCCGGGTTTTTCAGCAAAAGTTGCTGCCATTGCCATACATGAAAGTTTAACGTTTATAGGAGGAAGACCGAAATCCACTTGAATTTCAGCTACGTCCTCTAAATCTTTTAGTTTGTCCTTGGTGAGTTCGTGAAGTACCGCTGATGTTCGTCTTATTTGATTATCCCTTAGTCCACCCTGATACATATAGAAGTATTGCGCAATGGTTGCTTCGGTTGGGTGTAATACTCTATGAGCAGTTGCTTCATCTAGCCGCATTTCTCCAGCCCCGGGTCTATCATGTAAAGCACCTGCTACCCCACCGTAAAGTCCAATTCTAAATAAAGTACTATCAGCATTCATTGGCATATCATAGGAGGCTGCTAGATAATCATTAAATAGTTCCATCATTCTCTTGTCGCGGGCTTTGATATCTTCACCCATTCCACCATGAGGATCTTTTATGGCTCCCAAGCTCTCTAAATACAATTTCAGGGTGTCATTGGTCGCAATACTAAGATGAGGTCGTGCTTCTAGACCACCGGTGGAAAATGTCATATTTAACCTACATTACCAGAGTTTTGATTAATTACAAGGGGATTACATTGAAAGGTGTTGTTTGATGCGGTCAATCACATCCGCAATCACAACTTGAGACTTAACCAGGTAATCATCTACGCCCATAGACATAGCGCGTTGTTTGTCGGCATCTTGGCTCAGTGCTGTCAGCATAATAATCTTTATACTTGCTGTTTCGGGGGTGTTGCGCAGGATATCGAGGACATCAAAACCACTGACTTTGGGCATCATAACGTCCAGAAGTATCAGATCCGGGCGATATTCCATGGCAGCCGCCAAGGCATCTTCCCCGTTGGGAACACGGCGTACCTGGAAGCCCTCGGCCTCCAGACGCATCATATAGACGCTGGCTAGAGCTTCGTCGTCTTCTACAAAGAGAATTTTTTTGTTACCCGAGGTAACGGGCTGAGGGGGTGGTGGAGTTGGCTGGGTTGTTGGTGTTTGATCCATAGTGCTCATGGTAGCTCACTAGATATAAAATGGCAATACTATTACGTCTTAACGCCGATCACACAAGGCTTTGATAAAACCGGCAAACATCGGGTGAGCCCGGTTGGGACGAGATTTGAACTCCGGGTGGAACTGGCTAGCTACAAAGAACGGATGGTCAATGGCCTCGATCATTTCTACCAAAGTTTTATCTGGTGAGGTCCCGACGGCTTTTATGCCCCAGGCTTCATACTGGTCTCGGTATGCATTGTTGCACTCGCAGCGATGGCGGTGGCGTTCTACGATCTTGGTTGTACCGTAAAGTTTAGCGCTGAGGCTGCCTTTTTCTATCTCGCAGACATAGTCGCCCAGACGCATGGTGCCGCCGGTGCTCATCTTATTTTCTTGGCCATTCATAACATCAATAACTCGGTGTTCGCCCTTGGCGTCCAATTCCACTGTAGTAGCATCTTTGATCCCCGCATTACGAGCAGCGGCAATTACGCCCATCTGTAAGCCTAGACAAAGGCCGAGATATGGAACTTTGTGTTTGAGGGCATATTGGGCAGCTATGATCTTGCCCTCTAGAGCACGTGTTCCAAAACCACCGGGTACCACAATGCCATCAACTCCTTTGAGGGCCTTTTCTACATCTTTTTCTTTTTTGATTTTACTGGCATCTATCCATTTGATCTTGACCTTGGCTTTGTTGGCCCAGCCACCAGCGTACAACGCCTCGAACACCGACATATAGGTATCGGTGTTGTCCATGTACTTGGCAACCACGCCTACATTTACTATCGATTTATCTTTGTTGGAGATGGTCTGCTCTACCACTTTGCGCCAAGATTTAAGGTCTGGCTTCTTGGTCTTAACGTTCAAGCGCTTGGTAATGACATTGGCAATACCGGTGTCTTCAAGCGTGAGCGGTACCTGATAAATACTTGGTGCATTCGGCAAAAGTGCAATTGCCTCCTGCGGTACGGCACTATACAGACTGAGCTTGTTTTTTACGCTGCTGGGAGCTTGTTTTTCGCTCCGAACGACCAGCACGTCTGGTGCAATACCTAGTCCACGAAGTTCACGCACTGAATTTTGAGCTGGCTTGGTTTTGAATTCGTTACTTGCACCAAGATACGGCATATATACTACATGCACAAATAGGCAGTTTTCTGACCCAACCCGGAGTGGAAGTTCACGAATGCTTTCGATAAAGCTGAGCGACTCGTAGTCGCCCACAGTGCCGCCAATTTCAACGATGTGTACATCATAGCCCTGTCCTGCTTCGATAATACTATCTTGTATGGCACCTGTTACGTGTGGAATGATCTGAACTGTGTCCCCTTCGTACTTGCCAGCTCGCTCGTCTTCGATGACTTTCAGAAGTACGCGGCCGCTCATAAGGCTGCTGGCCTGAGTAAGTTCTTGGTCGAGGAATCTTTCGTAATGACCCAGATCCAGGTCTGTTTCGGCACCGTCTTTGGTTACGAAGCACTCACCGTGCTCACGCGGATTCAAAAGTCCAGCATCAACATTGAGATATGGGTCACATTTTTGGATGTTTACTTTGAGTCCGCGAGCTTTGAGGAGATTGCCGATGGAGGCGGCAGTGATACCCTTTCCGAGGCCAGAAAGCACACCACCGGTTACAAAAATAAATTTAGTCGGCTTTGCCACCGATCCTCCGCCTGCTTATTTACCCTAAGATACTACCGAGTTTACCAGAGTTTGGCAAGCTATTTGCTAAGTTGCTGTAGTGCTGCGTCGAGTTGGGGGTCTTTACCGTTTTTGATATCGTCGTCACTACGTTTAACTTCTTTGTCAGGGTTTATACCATTTTTGTTGATATTGATACCGCCCGGGGTGTACCACTTGGCGATGGTTACTTTGAGTACACTGCCGTCGTTGAATTTGACCAATTGCTGGACGCTGCCCTTACCAAAGCTCTTGACGCCCACGAGCGTCGCGGCTTTATTGTCGTGCAAGGCACCAGCAGTAATTTCGGAGGCCGAGGCACTTCCTTCGTCAATGAGTACAACCGTTGGAATACCATTGAGCACTGGTGTGCCCTCCGACGGATAGGTGCGGACCACTTCCTCGCCGCGACGCTCCGTAAGCACAGTCTGATTATTCAGCCACAAACTTGAAACATTCACAGCAGCGTCCAGCAAACCGCCCGGGTCGCCGCGCACATCTACAATAATTCCTTTTACGCCAGCTTGTTTAAACTTCTGCGCGGCGTCCCGGGCCAAACTACTGGTGTCCTCAGCAAAGCGCGAGATCTTTATATAACCAATGTTGCCATTCAGTGTCTTTGTCTCCACGCTCGGAATAGTAATTTCTTGGCGAACTATGTCGAGTTCCAGCTGTTGGCTGCCACCGCGAACTACTTTTAACTTCACATGCGTATCTTTGGGCCCGCGAATTCGTTTAACCGCTTCACTGACGGTAATATCTGCCGTGCTTTTGCCATCTACTTCTACAATGACGTCTTTGGGTTTTAATCCAGCCTTTTCAGCCGGGAAACCAGCAATCGGCGAGATCACAACAATAGTATTATTGGTAGTGTCTTTGCTTAGTTCCGCTCCAATACCGGTAAATGTGCCGTTTAGCTGATCGTTAAAGTCTTGGGCATCTTTGGTATTCAGATATTCGGTGTAAGGGTCTCCGGCTGCATTGGCTAGGCCGGTTTTAAGGCCATCAAGCAGCTTGTTGGCATCCAGTTGGCCGTCGAAATTATCACGCAGACTGTTGTACAGTGTGTCAACATCACTAAAACTCAGGTGAGCCGGCAGCTGATTATTTTGCGACTTATGAAAAACCGCATCTGGGCCCAAACTTATACGCCCTTGCCCAACTGCAATTCCAAGGTAAAAGATACCAGCTCCAACCAATACGCCAACCACCGTCTGCTTCCAATTGAAGCGACGCTTGCGAGGAGCCTGAACAGTACCCTCCACGTGTTTCTTTTTTCTAAACATTAAAACCATTATCTCACACTCAACCTGAGAATAAACTTAAACGTGTTATTCTTCGGGTTCGATGTCAAGCTTATCGAGTAAACCAAAGCCAGGATACTACTCTCAAGAGTTTTTGCAATCATAACCAATATACTTGCCTAGACTAGAAATGGATGAATACTAAGCCACCGGCAGAAACGTTGTAGGCCAATGAATAGCGACCATCGAGGCTGGCGTTGTACTGGCTAATGTTAATGGTACCGTTTGGATTAACACTCTCGACATACATGGCATGTCCATATGGGAGTGAGTTTTTGATGGCCACGTCGCCAGCACGCGGGCTGCTATCTACAGGAATACCAGCAGCTCGGGCATCATCATCCCATTGGTTGGCGTTGCCGACTCCGCCCCAGTACGGCATGTGGCGACCACTTTCGGAAACTTTCCAGGCGGTATAACTGACACACTCGCGATTGTACATCCCCCAGTAGTCAACCATGCTATCTTGAGCTGATGAGCACCATGGGCTGGGATATGTATCACCATGGGCGGTGTCGCAGGCACTACCAAGAACCAGGTTGGCTCCGTTGAAAAGCCGGGCGTTGGCTGCTGCTTGTTGGGCTCGCAAGGCAGATACAGTCTGACTATTTTGTTTGATTTGGGAGTTCAGTGCGTTCTGTTGGTCAACATTCGCATTCAAATAGGCACTTTGCTGGTTTTGTTGATCGGTCAGTTGGGCTTGAGCGCTTTCCTGATCTTTCAGGAGCGCTTCTACCTGTTGTTTTTGATCACTCAGCTGGTGTTTGAGAGCGGTTATTTGATCGAGTGTGCTCTTGATTTGGTCGTTAATAAAGTTTCGGTACTCTTGTTTGTCAACAAACTCGCTTAAGTCATGGCTAGAGGCTAGAACCTCGAGAGTTGATATATCGCCTTCGTAATAGACTTGCTGAATGTTAGCTCCGAGTACTTCTTTTTGCTGGGCCAATTTGGCCTCGGCATCAGCAATTTGTTTTTCCAGATCAGCTTGTTTGGCCTTATAGCCATTTATGAGGTTTTGGGTTGCGTTAATCTGAGCCTGAAGTTTACTAATAACATCTGTCAAACTAGCTGCTTCGGCTCCAAGTTGAGACACAGCTCCCCGCTTGGCGGCAGAATCCTGCTGAAGCACCTTTATTTGTGCATCAAATTGATCAGCTAGTACTCGCTGAATACCAAGACCGGTAAAAGCCAAAACACTCACTACCAGCAGAATCGGAAAGACCCCGAATCGAGATACTACACTGTTTTTTACTTTTTGTTTTTGCATGAACATTCTCATGCTAGCATAAACGCTAAGTTTTTTCAAGATACACCCTCTCTTAAAATAATCACCTTTTGTGGCCACGAATAGGATATTTCCACGAGGCACCTCCGCATGACAAATGTGGTATTTTATAGATCACATTTGGAGCTCAGGACTGTGCAGAGAGGAAATATCCTATTCGTAAGTTATTAAATTTATTTAACTGCTTTGAATTTTAGATACCGCCGGGTCGCAATAATAGATGAGGCAGCACCAATAAATATACCAATAGTCAGTTGCAGAGTCAAAAATAACCAAAAGTTCTTTGCAAAGTATTCGTTGGCATAATTGATGTCCAAAAGCCCCAGGCTGCTGGCTTGAAGCGTCGAAGCTGACACAGCAAACAGGCCATTTAGCAGTACAACAGAGATAATGGCAGCAAAAACTCCGTACAAGACAGATTCCACCACAAACGGACCTCTAATAAAAGAGGTACTGGCCCCCAGTAGCCGCATAATCTGCAGTTCATCACGCCGGTTGAATATTGCCATTTGAATGGTGTTAAAGATAATCAACATCGATACCACGGCAAACACCAACACCCCCACTACTCCTGCTTTACGCATAAAGTTGGTGGCACGGGTAATGTTGTCGACTGCTTCCTGGCGTTGACCAGAGTACGAAGTCTCTTTGGCTTGCAGATCTTTTATCTCTTTGGTCTCGAGGAACGTTTTAATAGAACCAATTTGGTTGGGATCTTTGGGCTTAATGTGAATAGTAGCCGGGATGGGGTTGGTATCGAGTGATGCTATAGCCTGCTGAAGTCCCGCATTACCCTCGTTACTCTTCTGAAAGTCTTCTTTGGCCTGCTCTTTACTGCGATAATCAACCCCGCGGACGTTATCTAGACCCTTAAGCTGCCCTATCAACTTATCTTTTTGGCTGGTGTTTATGCTGTCTTTTAAGTAGACCGAAATATCAATTTTGTCAGTAATTTGTTGAATGGTATTACTAAACGTGGCGTTGGCAATCACCGAAAATAGTACGATTGTAAGTGTAATAAGCATCACCGCCATGGCTGCGATACTTAGCCAGGCATTGCGCACAAAATTTATGCAACCTGAGCGAATGATTCGCCTAACTGTAATAAGCCAGCGCTTGAAGCGTTCCCACCTTGTCATGGGTGATACTCCGCATTGGCTCTATCAGATACAATCTTGCCATCTTTGATAGTAATCACCCGCCGCTTTAGACGGTTTACAATTTCTTGATTATGGGTAGTTAGCACAACTGTAGTACCATACTTGTTAATCTTTTCAAGAACCTTAATGACGTCCCAGGCATGCTTTGGGTCGAGGTTACCGGTGGGCTCATCGGCTATCAAGATTTTGGGTTGGCGCACTACCGCACGAGCTATGGCCACACGCTGGCGTTCTCCACCAGACAGTTCCAGCGGCATACGCTTTTCTTTGCCCTTTAGCCCCACAATATCTAATACTCTTGGCACCGTGTGATCTATCTCATGATTTCCCATACCCACAATTTCCAAGGCAAAAGCCACATTTTCAAAGACGTTTTTTCCAGGTAGTAGCTTAAAATCCTGGAAAACGGTACCAATTTTACGCCTCAGCAGCGGTATATCTTTGTCTTTTAGCTTGTCGTAATCAATGCCACCAATGATAATCTTGCCGCTGGTGGGTTTTTCTTCTCTGGTTAGCAGTTTCAAAAGTGTGGATTTACCTGCTCCGCTGGCACCGATGATAATCACAAACTCCTTGGGCTCCACATGCAAACTGATACGGTCCAAGGCCGGTCCAATTTCTCTATTGTATGTTTTTGT
>CAZVJS010000010.1:0-9992 GCA_964627365.1 uncultured Candidatus Saccharibacteria bacterium
GGTTGTACAAATTCTGGAAAATCCTGAAAACAAAGGTCATGTACTGCAACTATCGTCGGGGTCTTACGCAAGCTAGGAATGCTAACAAAGTCCGGGAATAAATGAACATCAAATCTATTTGAACTAACTACCAGTTCAAAAGGCAATAATATGCCAAACTTACGCAATACCTTGAAAACGAAAGAGCGTATGCTACCCATTGCCAGGTAATGGATATTGCCGAATTGGTTTCGCAATTCAATCTCTTCTGAGGCCAAATAGTGGAATCCAGTGATATCGAGTTGGCTCGGATAATCTTTTAATAAAGTCTTAACCAGACGATGTGTATATTGACCTACGCCAGTTTGTTGTCGTACACATGGTCGCAAGTCTACAAACAGATGAATCTTATTCTTATTCATGATCGTGCAACCGTTTTTAAAGCATCAAGAGTTTTTTGAGCTGTTTTTTCCCATGTAAATAACGCAGCTTGTTTGTAACCTTTTTCTACTAATTTTTTACGAAGCTGCCTATCTTCTAAAAGTTGCATTATTGCAGGGGCAAGCGGTTTCCCATCAGAAACAAGCATTGCAGCATCACCTGCGACTTCAGGTATTGAAGAATTGCTATAGGCAATAACAGGACAGCCGGCTTTCATAGCTTCCAGTACAGGCAGACCGAAACCCTCATATCGACTTGGTAACACAAAAGCTGCAGAGTGTTCGTAAAGATAATGAAGCTCTTCACCAGATATAAAGCCAGGGAAAACAATATCTTTAATAAATGTTGGCTCCAGGTTTAGGATCTCATACCAACCCAAATTCTGTAGCTGGTCTTCAAGACCGAACTCTTTACCTACTGCTACTAGTTTTAAATCCGAACGCTTCTTTTTAACTTCGTAAAACGATTTCAGTAAACCAACAATATTTTTTCGCAGGTCAATTCCCCCTACGTATAAAATATATGGGGACTGAGCTATTTTTTTTATACGAGGACTAACCGGTGCATCAACTATCTGTAATTCTGGAACTCCTAAGTGGATAACACTGACACGGTTAGCGATAATGTCAGGAACATATTTCAGCAAATCATTCTTTGATGACTCGGAAATTGCAATAATCTTTGTCGCCTTTCTATATTGCTGCAAACTACGCAAATATTTTTGCCAATACATTTGACCGGCTAAGTTATTCTTGGCTTTGCGTAGACCTTTAGCTGGTTGGCGTTTTTCCTGTCCACGAAACAACAAGGGGATCATATCGTAAAAAACTACAACAGACGGAATGTTTGGCGGCACGCCCATATTCACGTCGTATTGCAGAAGAACGTCAATTTCGGACTTCTTGGGTTTAATTGGGGGGTATGATGGTAAAACCGAGCGGATATAACGCGTTCGTCCCAGCCGCGAAGTTGCTATGGGAATAGTTCGTGCCTCCGGAAATAACCCCAGCACATTATGTATGGGCAGTGCCTTGTCTACATAAAATACACAAGTATCATCATTAGATAGAATCTTTACCAGCCCATGCAAAAAGAATTCGAGGGATTTGCCGATACCGCGATACTGCGTTTCAGCTTGTAAGGGCCGAGCATCAATACCAATTCTCACGAACATAATCTTACACGTAATAATGTCGCTGGGCTAATGCCTTCGGTTATAATAAGTGGGCGAAACTAAATGAGGTTCACATGACAAAGAAGGCGCTTATTACTGGAATTGCGGGGCAAGATGGCGGACATTTAGCACAGTTGTTACATGAAAAGGGATACCAGGTTTTTGGCGTGATGCGTGGACAGATGGAAGCCAGCCACCCGCGCTACAAGCAAATGAAAGAGGAAATGCCGTATGTTGAGATTGTCATGGCAGATCTTCTCGACTTGTCAGCTCTTACGCGGGCAATGCAAGAAATCCAGCCCGACGAAGTCTACAACCTCGCTGCCATTAGCCACGTTGGCTACTCATTTAGAGACCCGATTCTGACAGCCGATGTTACGGGCAAGGGCGTACTAAATATGTTAGAGGCGATTCGTCTGGCTGGCCTTGAGCAAAAAACCCGCTTTTACCAAGCCTCAACCTCTGAAATGTTTGGCGGTTTGGACTACAACCGTCCCGACAACGGCTATACCGAAGATGCCACCTTCCATCCACGCAGTCCTTATGGCGTTGCCAAACTATACGGCCACTGGATCACTAGGAACTATCGGGAAAGTTATGGGATGCACGCGACTTCTGGCATTTTGTTTAACCACGAAGGTGAACGCCGCGGTCCAGAGTTTGTCACGCGTAAAATCAGCCGAGCAGTGGCGCGAATTAAACTGGGCAAACAGGACATGTTAGAGCTGGGCAATATGGATGCCAAACGTGATTGGGGCTACGCGGGTGACTTCGTCGAAGGTATGTGGCGCATGTTGCAACAAGACAAACCCGGGGATTATGTGCTGGCAACAGGTGAGGCACATTCAATTCGAGAGTTTTGTGAATTGGCTTTTAACGAGATTGGTATCAAGCTCAAGTGGCAGGGCGAGGGGGTGGATGAAATAGGCTTAGATGAAGCCAGCGGCAAAGTCCTCGTTAAGATTAATCCCGAGTATTTCCGACCGGCCGAAGTTGATGTACTTCTAGGCAACCCCGCAAAAGCAGAAAAGGTTTTAGGATGGAAGCGGCAGGTGGATTTCCGAGGTTTAGCTAAGTTGATGGTTGAACATGATCTGAAATACGAAGCTACTATTCCGGCATGAGCCCAAAGTTTGCACCGCGTGAGATTTTTGAAGTCCTCTTGGAGTGGTCGGTAATACCGACTTTTGACCTACTGATTGAATACGGAGACCAGGGCATCATTTTTCTTAAACGAAAAATAGAACCTTATAACGATACTTGGGCGCTACCAGGGCTGCGTATGTACAAAGGCGAGAGCATTAACCACACACTAGAGCGAATTGCCAAACAAGAGCTGGGATTAGCAATTGACGTTAGTAAGGCTCGGCTTCTTGGGCAATATGTCGGTAAGTTCAAGTCTGAACATGAGCGACAGGATTTATCTACTTGCTATGCTATCAAACTGAGCGGCACTGAAGAGCTGAGCATTAATCAGGAGCACTTTAGCGCGCAAGTAATCAGCAAGAGCCCGCCGCCCTCCACAGGTGCTATGTATCGCTACTATTTTGATTTATATACACAAAGTCTTTGATGGTTTGCTCGAATGGAATTTGAGGCATCCAGCCTGTGTCTGCTTTTAGGCGAGCGTAACTGCCATACAAGTCAACAGGATCGTTTGGTCGAATAAGACTCTGGTCAACCTGAACCTTCACATCACTGGCACCAAGAGCATCAAGCATAAGGTTTAGAATTTCTTCACCGGACCGGCTCAGCCCACTACAAACGTTATATACGCCTTCATTCAGCCGCGGGGACAGGGCGAGGTCACAGTATGCTCTGACAATATCGCGGACGTCGGTATAATCGCGCCTCGTTTTAAGGTTGCCGACTTTAATGATGCCATCAGCAGTCTGGGCATCCGTAATTTTTTGGTAGAGGTCAGGAATAAGGAAGCCCGGTAACTGACCTGGGCCTGAGTGATTAAAGGGACGCGCTACAACAACGTCCAGGCCGGCTTTGGCTAAACGCGCAGCTTCCTGCTCCATCAATAATTTGCTTTCAGCGTAGGGTGAGCTTTGCTTGGTTTTAGAAGTTTCGGTTAAGGGCATCGGTTGCTCTGGGTCATAAACTGCACCTGTGCTCACCGCCACTACTCTTGTATCTGGTGATTCTTTTGCAAGGCGTTCGGCTAAAAGCGCAAAGACGGCTACATTGATGTGTTTGTAACCTTCAGGGTCGCCAAATGAGCGGCCCACGTTGGCTAAACCGGCAAGAGAGATAACCGCATCAAGCTTGTCGATATCTAGACTAGCTACTTGGGCCTGCTCCGTTAAATCACACTGCACGTAGTGGGTAAGGATTTGTCGGATATTCTGGTTTGGCTCGTTGTCGTGGCCGACACCAACAATGTCGCAGCCGCGCTCGCTCAATTCGCGTGCTAAATGCTGACCAACAAACCCATTAACGCCAGTGACCATAATTTTTGGCATACTTTTAGCCTACACGAGGGGCCTATAAACACGAAGCATTGCTTGTTTTATAGGGGTTGAGCCAGTACAATTGACCTCACGTGGAAAGACTTAAAGCGCGTTACCGCTACTCAATAATTCTGCTCAAGCAGTTAGTTAAAACCGACTTCAAACTACGCTATCAAAATTCGGTATTAGGCTATTTGTGGTCATTATTGCGCCCGCTAGCTTTATTCCTAATCATGTATGTTGTCTTTGTAAAGTTCTTAAAAGTTGACTATAAAGTGCCACACTCTGCGGTTTACTTGCTTCTAGGCTTGGTGTTGTGGAATTATTTCGGTGAAGTAACGTCAGGAAGTATTGGTTCTATTGTAGGGAGAGGAGATATACTTAGGAAACTAAATTTTCCTCGCTATGTGATAGTGTTAGCTGGCTCGTTTTCAGCTTTGATCAATCTCTTTATTAATCTTTTGGTAGTAGCAATTTTTATGATCATTAACCATGTAGCCATTTCAACAAGCATTCTATTTGCACCGTTGCTTATTCTTGAACTTTTTATTTTTTCGCTCGCTCTTGCTTTTTTTATGAGCGCACTTTTTGTACGCTTTCGTGATGTTAACTACATCTGGGAAGTCATTATGCAAGGTGCTTTTTATGCGACACCTATTTTCTATCCACTGACAGTAATCCCAAAGAAATATGGCATTGCCAAAATTTTAATGCTTAACCCTGTGGCTCAAATCATTCAGGATGCTCGCTACACGGTCGTAACCCACAAATCGGGCACTATTGAAACCATTTTTAGGAATGGTTATGCCCGCCTTATACCGATTGCTATAACGATCCTGGCTGTAGTTATTGCAGCCCAATATTTCCGTAAGCGATCTAAATACTTTGCGGAGGAAATCTAAATGTCTGAAGAAATTGCGATTCACATTGACCATGTTTACAAAGACTTTCGTTTACCTCACGAAAAGACGGGCTCAGTAAAAAATGCTTTTACGCAAATCATCTCTAACATCGGTAATAAACGAACTATTGAAGTTCAACATGCATTGAAAGATATTGCGTTTGATATTAAAAAAGGTGAGTTTTTTGGCATTGTTGGCAGGAATGGTAGTGGTAAAAGCACACTGCTAAAGATGTTAGCTAGCATCTATCAGCCTAACAAAGGCAAACTTTCAGTAAGTGGCAGATTAGTACCATTTATTGAGCTCGGAGTCGGTTTTAACGGCGAGCTTACTGGTCGGGAAAATGTGTACCTAAATGGGGCTTTAATTGGCTTCAGCAAAGACGAAATAGATGCTATATATGATGATATCGTAGCTTTTGCCGAACTTGAAAAGTTCATGGACCAAAAGCTTAAAAACTACTCGTCTGGTATGCAAGTGCGTCTAGCTTTTTCGTTGGCCATTCGGGCAGATGCCGACATTCTTCTTGTTGATGAGGTATTGGCAGTTGGTGATGCTGACTTTCAACGCAAGTGCTTTCGTTATTTCAAAGATCTAAAAAAGCGCAAAAAGACGGTAGTATTCGTCACGCATGATATGAACGCAGTCCGTGAATACTGCGATCGAGCAGCTTTTATTGAGAAGAGTGAGCTTATATCGGTCGGTTCGCCAGAAAAGATATCAAAAATGTACGAAAGACTATTGCAACCCGAAGCAACTGGTGGCGAGGCGGGTGATGATACAAATAATAGGTGGGGAGACGGTACGCTGAGGATTACAAAAGCCAAAGTTACTGAAGTCAATGAGGACGATTTTACACTTGAGCTTGAAGTTTTGGCCAAGAAAAATTGCGATGACCCAATAGTTGGTTTTGTCGTTAAAAACGGCGCTGGAATTGGACTCATGGGTACCAATACTATGTTACAAAAAACTAAGCTACCGCCCATGGCAAACGGTGATACAAAAACCCTGACCTGGAAAATTGGGAATGTTTTGGCGGACGGTGATTACGCAATTACGTTTGCTGCCCAATATGACAGCGGGATTACCAATGGCGACTGGTGGGAAGATGCTTGTAGCCTTCGCGTTACTCGTTCTCGACATGTACCCTATCCAATAGACCCAGTTATCGAGACCCGTGTTAATTAATATCCACATCTGTTAAAATTGGATGCATCATGGATGCCAAGGGAATAAATAAAGAGTCTGCTTTTAATACTCTTATGCGTCCGAAAAGCCCATGGAATAAGACTCCAGCGGAGCGAGCGCAAATGACAATTGCTTGCCATGATGCCGATGAACTTCCGCGAGTAAAAAACGCAGGTAGCACCACCACAATCAAAGGTGTCAAAGTCCAAATTATGCATAACGGTTTGGTTGTCAAAAAAAATGGTTACCAAGGTGAATGGCAGGCCGAGACCATCAAAACCTTAAAAGGCGTTCACGAACCTCAGGAAGAAAAGGTTTTTTCAGAAGTAATTAAACGTCTCAAGGGCCCTGCTACTATGATGGAATTGGGCTCATGGTGGTCTTATTACTCAATGTGGTTTGTCAAAGAAGTCCCAAACGCTAAAGCTATTTGTTGTGAACCTGATCCGACCAATCTTGAACTCGGGCGTGCAAACATAGCTCTTAATGGCTTCAAAGAAAGCAAGGAATTTACTTTTTACGCCGCTGCAGCGGGCTCAAGAGACGGCAAGGTCATAAACTTTACCAACGAAGATGGCAGTCAAATAAAAATACCTATCCGCACCGTCGACAGTATTATTGATGAGCAGAAGCTAGCAAGAGTCGATCTCCTACACCTTGATATCCAAGGAGTAGAACTTGATGCCTTAAAAGGTGCTCAGCAAAGCATAAAGGCTGGCAAAATTCGCTTTGTTTTTATTTCAACACATCATTATTCCATCTCAGGTGACCCGCTAATGCATCAAAAAGTTCTGGATTTATTACGCAAACATGGTGGCCACATAATCGCGAGCCATACTATTTTGGAGTCATGCAGTGGCGACGGCCTAATTGTTGCCTCGTTTGACGATGCCGACAAAGACTTTAAAGTCGAAGTAAGTCTACAACACAGTGACGACTCACTATTCAGAGGCTATGAATATGATGTTGACATACTTTGGGAAAACCACGAGCAATTAGTCAGGTACGTAAGTAAACTCGAGCAAGATGCTAGCAATAAGCAAGCAGATATAACTAGGCTTAATGCTGAAATATCGGAATTACGCGCTCTCATTGATGAAGTTATACCCTTGCGAAAGCATGCCAAACGCCAGGTAAAAATTAGGCTGAATAGGCTATTAAATAAACAATGACACGACGATTGATCATAGACTGCCAAATCCTTCAAACGGCAGCCTTTGACAGAGGCATGGGCAAATACACGCTAAGTTTATTACAGTCATTTATAGCCCAAAATGATCAAATACCCACATACCTGGAAGTTATTCTTTTGTTTAGCAAAAACCTTAATGATAATCCCGAAAGACTAAGCACCATACAACGCATACTAAAAGGTACAAGTATAACTTTGCTTAATATTCCGACCAATATAGCTGAAAATCTTCATGGCAAATATGAAGATGCAGAAAAAAAAGTGACTGATTATGTTCTGTCATTGGCTAAAATGGATACTGATTTTTTAATAACATCGCCCTTTTTTGTAGATTTCCCAGCTGTTTTCCCTAATCTAACAACAGTTGGAAAGTACAGTCTTGTCTATGACTTAATTCCTTACAAAATTTGGCACTTGCAACGCATTTTCGGTGACGATATTTACGCTCGCCATTTTGAACTTTTCATTCAAGCTGATGGACTTTTCACTATTTCCCACGCGGTCAAAGCCGACTTAGTTAACTTACTTGGCATTAGCCCAAATAAAATCACCAGTATTGATGGTGGGCCTTTTATGCAAGCCAAGCCAGCAGCTTTAAAACTAAAAAAGCCATATGTGCTATTTCCCTCAGCTCCCATAGTGCACAAGAATAATAAACGGGCGGTTGAGTCCTTCAAGTTATTCAACGAAAAAAATGATAATGCTTACACTTTGTACATAACGTCGACATTTGATGATGCAACGCAGAGAGAACTATGTGCAATTACGGATAGACTTGTCTTTACAGGCAATATTTCTGATGGCGAACTAGCATTTGCATATCAACATGCGTCAGCAGTTTTCTTCCCATCGTTAGCCGAGGGATTGGGCATGCCGGTACTTGAAGGGGTTATGCATGGTGTACCTGTAGCTTGTTCAGACATCCCCGTTTTATCGGAACTTTCTAATATAGCTTTCTACAACTTTGACCCAAACAATGTCACTGAAATGGCCCAAGCGTTAGATAATGCAGTATCCAAAAAGGAATGGAAAGTACGCAAAGATGCATATAAAAAAATACAGGACACTTATACGTGGGAACGCTCAGCCGCGCTTATGATAGAAGTTCTGGCTAAAACGCCGGTTCAACGCACTAAGCCGAAAAAAACAATCATGTATCAACTTCCTCAACCCAATCGGAATACAGCCGGAGGTCGTTTGGGCGAATACCTTTTCGCCAGCTTAGCCGAACAGACCAATCTTGTTGTACAGTGCATGGGGAGTAAGCCGGCTGACGTCCCATCATATCTCGCTTACTTACCAACCCAAATGCAGCTTACAAACAGTTCTATACGCATTAAACAATCTCGCCTGCATCTGAAAAAACAAGCAGGACGGCTTCTTAAAGTCGACTATACATTAAACCCCGAATCAGGAATACCAAAGCACGGGAGTTTAAAAATATACGCTCAGCCGATACTTGTAGACGAAGCCCTACATATGCCAGGCTGGCGCTTTAGGAATGAAGTAGGCAAAGCTTTGGAGCCAGAGACTATTCTTGCGAGTATATTTAAAGGTGAAAAACTATGACCAAAGTACTTATTGTAGCTACTTATCCCATAAAGAAACCACAGCATGGTGGTCAACATCGAGTTACGGCTATAGTTAAAGAATATAAAAAAGTTTTCAATGCTGTGCGGTTTGTGGCAGTTTTCCCACCCAATTATTATGCTGATTATACAAACAGCGACATTGCTTTAGAGGGCGAAATTCGACGTAAAACCGAAGAAGCACCTTTTACTACTGACATTATATGCGGGCAGGCAATCTATAACGACCCCCGCGTTAGGAAAAAGTTTGAAAAACTCTTGCGCACCTTCAAACCAGACATTATCCAAATTGAACAAGTTTTCCCGTACCTTGGTTTGGAACCTTTGCTTAAGGAACTGGATATGCATCCGAAATTAATACTGAGCTCTCATAATATTGAGTATTTACATAAAATCGAGATTCTTGAAAGCGTAGGTTACCATGACCTTGCTGAAGAAACTGGCAACACCGTTAGACAATGTGAAGAAGCTTTAGCTACCGCGGCTGACCTGTGTGTCGCGGTCAGTGAATCAGACGCAGCTGCTCTAAGAAAAATGGGTGCAACTAATTGTGTGGTGGCAGCTAATGGCATAGCCCGTTACCACCTTAGTGAAAAGGGCAAGCAGTACTGGGCAGATTATAAACAGAAGAACAAGTTAAATAATCTGATAACATTTGTTGGTAGCGCCCACCCACCAAACTGGTTTGGTTTGTTGGCCACAGTTGGTGATCGCATGGGTTTCGTGCCGCCCGACAGTCGTTTAGTTCTGGCAGGGAGCATAGTCGACTACTTTAAGGACAATTATAAAGATACTAGACCTGAGCATGCCACCTTTTGGAACCGTGTTCATGCCGCCGGCAGACTAAGCGACGAGATGTTAACAGGATTGCTTGATCAAAGCGAGGTCTTATTACTGCCTATAACTGAAGGAGGTGGTTCCAACTTAAAGACTGCAGAGGCTATCTTATCTGGCAAAAAGGTCGTGGCAACAGAATACGCTTTTCGAGCATTTGAGGCTTATGCACATCTTCCTAATATCTTCACTACGTCCGTAGAACGATTTCGCGAAACAATCCTAGAAGCAATT
>CAZVJS010000010.1:10092-17643 GCA_964627365.1 uncultured Candidatus Saccharibacteria bacterium
TTAGAGCCGGGTAACTTTATTTTGTGTGTAGGCACTCTAGAGGTGCGCAAAAATCACCAGTTATTGTATATGGCTTATAAAGAGGGCTTGCAGCGTGGGCTTAAGCTTCCAAAATTAATAATTGTAGGGAGCAAAGGATGGTATACAAACGACATATTGTATGAATTTAACTACGATCCAGAGATGAGAGATCTAGTAGATATAGGTAGTCGCAATGATCAAGAACTCGAATGGCTTTATCAGAATTGTATGTTTACAATCTATCCTTCAGTCTATGAAGGGTGGGGTTTGCCGATTGCAGAATCGTTGGCTAGGGGCAAGGTATGTGTTTCATCTAACACATCTTCCATGACAGAAATCGCTGGTGATTTAATAGATTACTTCTCGCCTTATAACAGTTCCGAATGCCTGGAAGCTATCATGAAATATACTAAAAATGATGTTCGTATAAGTAAAGAAAAGGAAATTCAAAACAAATACAAACCGATTACCTGGGATGAAACCTATATTCAAACAAAAAAATTTGTCGAAGAGCTTAGTTCGTCAAAATAAGCTTAACAGTCGGTGAACCACTAAAAACCTGAGATAGCTGCGGCATAGTTGTGGCGGATGCAAAAACGTAAAACGGATGATTTGAATCTGTACCAGCACAGTGCTGTATCGTTTGAATAAGGTTATCCTTCTGCCCTGTAATTTGTTCCCACGTAATTTCACTTTGGCAACTCGTTTGTTCACGGCTCAACATGCCCAGATAGTTGGTGGTAATTACATCCTCCTCATAATCTAAGCCCTTGAAGACAACGACATTATCGTGAGAAGCCTCTTTACGATTAATTAAATCAGCAAGTTGTGAGGCTGTATAAGGTGATAATTTACGGGCTTTGCCACGGGCGTAGTTAAGCAACTGCAAGTCCATGTTAAAGATATAAGGTATAACTGCTAGAACAGAAACAATCAACAAAACACTTATAAAACTTCCTTCTCGTAGTCGGTACCAGCTCACAAAAGAAACGAGTCCGGCAAAGCCAAAGACCATGACGATCATAAAAGGAACGTAAGCCATTTTTGTTGAGTAGTACGTGGCTTTTCCTGCAGTTAAAAACTGGTAGACATATATCAGTCCCGCCATTACTGCCGTTGGTGCAAAGAGAACGATAAAACTGCGATACACTGACGACAGGCGGCTAAGTCGAGAGTAAATAAGTAAAGTGACAATAAGCAATAGTAAAAAGGCGAGTAAGTTAATTGCCCAAATGCCGCCATCTGTATTTAATAGATTGTAATTAACACTGTAACTGACCTGTACATATACCTGTGCCATACCAAGTAAACCGACAATGATTGCAGCTCCTATGGTGATAAAGTTCTGTCGAATCCACTCGCCCAAATCCCTTATGCCAGAAAATGAAAACATAAATGCCAGAAGCAATGATATGTAGCCTGCTGGAGCTCCCAATAGCCAAGACATACTTAAACCACCACACAAAAGTAACCCATACAACAGACACATATTCCGCATCAATGGTGTTAATCTTTGATCTAAAAGCTCAACAACAAAGAATGCCAAAGCAAAGGTAAACAGTAGTTCAGGGAAAAATGAGCTGAAGCCAAATTTAAAGATCCCTAAAAATAGCAGCATCTGGCCCAAAAAGCTAAGCAAAGCGACCGTGAGATACTCAACCCAACCGCTTAGACTTTCAAAGCGATTGACAAGATACAGTAACAAGCGTGTAAAAAGAAAAACAATAAAGCCGTACCACAGTAGCTTGCTAATAAAATAAAACAGCAAAAAGGTTCTCGGGGATGTTTGCAAGGAAAGATTATTACTAAAACTATGCCACCACACGCTATTTGAAAGGTACCAACCTTGGGGGTATGCCACGAGGGCTTGGTAGACAACCCTGCCTATTACATGCGTCGTGTTGCCGTATACATAGCCGCTTTGATCATAGACGGTGGCGCTTAATGAGGTATGGATAGTGTCATCGAAGGCGGTCGTGGAGTCACGTAAAAGGTTGGGGAATAAAGGTCTTTGTAACGCACCGAAGGCAATAATTAAAACAGTTAATGCTGTTACACCAAGGGCTACTAAGTCGGCTTTATCTATAAATGTAACGTGCAACTCTGACCATGGTTTGCGCAAAGCAAACAGTGCTATAAAAATGAGTTGTAAAATAACTGCCGCTTGTACGGTATAGGCCATTTGAGCCATCCAAAAAATAACACCACTAAGTTGTATAAAAGCCGCCGACAGACAGAATGCCAATACAAGCCGTAACAGGAATGAATGCAAACGAACTGGAAATGGCACATATAAAGCCGCCAGAATCACAGTACCAATAAGAGCTAAGGGTTTTAATGGGGTAAAACTTAAAAGAGCACAGAGGGCTACTACGATTGCTGGAAGAAGCTGCCACCGACCTCTTTTTGATTTGTTGCCAGGCACAATGTTAGTTATTATATTCATAACTTCATGGTTTTTCATAATTTGAGCAACGGAGGCTCCTTTGAGTCGTAAAAAGTTTGCCTATACCGGCTGCGACAATCTTGAAGTAATGTCAGAAGCCGTCAAATACAATAATTTCTTAATCAGTCTCATTACCTCCCGGGTCCGTAATCTAAAAGACAAAAAGATTTTAGATTTTGGTGCTGGTTCAGGCACATATGCAGATTTGCTGAAAGAGAGTGGCATTGCTGTAGATTGTCTTGAGCCCGATTCCACTCTTCAAAAGGCTTTGGGTGGAAAGGGGTACAACGTTTTAAGCGATGCCAAAGAGCTCAAGCCAGCAAGTTATGACGTCATTTATGCACTGAATGTCCTGGAGCATATTGACGATGATGGTGCAATGATCCTAACGCTAAGCAAAGCTCTGAAAAAAAACGGTAAACTTATTATTTACGTACCTGCCTTCCAAACTCTTTTTACAGCTATGGACAAGAAAGTGGGCCACTTTAGGAGATATCGAAAAACTCGTCTTCGCAACTTTGCCAACAAGGCAGGGTTACGAATCGTACGTTTAGATTACTGTGATCCTATTGGTTTTGTTGCTGCTTTTACATATAAAATGATAGGAAACAAACAAGGTGATTTATCGCCCGCTTCAATTAAATTCTACGACAGATTTATCTTTCCACTTAGTAAAGGAATACAGCCTTTATTTCGATCGCTCTTTGGTAAAAATGTTGTTTTGGTAGCAAAAAATGGCAAAAAATAAACAAAACACCGAACCTGTGCTTAGTATTCTCGTGCCGGTTTATAACGAAGAAAAAACCATTCTCAAAATTTTGGAGGGTGTTACATCCTTGGACATTGATAATTACGAAGTTTTGATAGTAAACGACGCCTCCAAAGACACTTCACTCGATATTATAGACAAGTTTAAAAAACGTTTTGAGCATCCAAATGTGCATATAAAAGTCTTTTCTCATGTTAAAAACCGTGGCAAGGGCGGCGGTATAAAAACAGGCTTAGAACACGCTCGTGGTCGTTACTTTGTAATACAAGATGCGGACTTGGAATATAACCCCGCTGATATTCCCAGTCTTCTTAAAACAGCCTTGGCTAAAGACCATCCGGTGGTATATGGATCACGCTTCCTGGGTGAAATCAGAGGAATGCCTAGGCCCAACTACTTTGCAAATCGCTTCTACAATTTTCTGTTACGCCGGCTTTATAGAACAGCTATAAGCGACATGCATACCTGCTATAAAATGGTCAGAACAGATATAATTAAAGACTTTAATATGTCAGCAGAGGGTTTCGGTTATGCCAGCGAACTTGTTAGCAAACTTCTACGCTCAGGCTATGAAATCATCGAGGTACCTATCAGCTTTAACGGACGTACTAAAAAAGAAGGTAAAAAGATAGACATTCAGGACGGAATTGAATGCACACTTGATCTCTTACGATTTCGCTTTAAGCGAAATTTCAAGACAGAAAGGAAGAAAGTTGAAACGACAAATTGACTCACTAACCATACGTTTTGTAGCAGTTGGCGGCATTGGCTTCGTCGCTAACTATGTAACATTAAGTGCTTTGACAGATGTAAACCATCTTAAAAAAGTTCCTGCGGAGATTATTGCGGCAGCCATTGCGCTTCATGTTACATTTTTGCTCCACGACCGCTGGACTTACAAGGCGGGTCACAGAGAATTGAGCAGTAAGTCTCTACGTTCACGTTATTTGTTCTATCTCACGAGTAATTCTTTCAGTTCGGTCATTACTGTAGTTTTGTTTGCACTATTTTCACACGTTATTAGGGAAAAAATCATTGCACTCGGTCTATCAGCTACCGCCGCGATGGTATGGAATTACGCCATCAACACTTTCATTATTTGGCGCCGAACCAAACCTTCCGTTGACACTATGTTAGAGTAGCTCATTTAGGAGTCATTGGTTTTATTGAGCGAGCAAGGTAGAACCCATATCCTAATAGGAAAAGGAGAACAGCGCTGTAGAATAAAACTTTTACGGCATCATGCCTGCCCATAAAGGTATTATTGAGGGTAAAGGTTGGCAGTAATCGGTCTAAGGGTACATGGAAATAAGTATCACTATCGCTAAATAACGGTGCACGGGTTTTAATCCCAACATATGAATAACGCCTCAATACACTGACCACGCTGATTATTACAGTAAGGAAAGCTAATAATAAGATTCCAATGCGCGGTACACTTCGCCTTATGTAACGAATAGCTAATGCGACAGCAGGCAAAAGCACAACTGCGAACAGTAAAACGTAACGTCCTGTCGGAGCGTCTCCACCTTGCCATTCGTTAAAAACAGCCAAGAGACCGGCAGAAGGTATAATTGGAAAAATAGCGGCGTAAAAACTTAGTTTATCGACTTTGTACCAAAGAGGTAATCCTATTGGCAAAAGCCAAAATAGGGGGTTGTATATTAAGAAACCTCGCAGAGAATCGAATAACATGGCCGGCACAGTAAAGAACGGCGAAGTCGTTAAATGCACAGTAGAGGCATAAATTTTAGTCGGAATCCATACTCCAAACCAGTGATGGAGGCTCAGCAAGAACAGAGCTATAAATAAACCTGTGAAAAGATAAGTGGTAAGGGGTAATCGACGGTACCTAAGCCAATAAATTATGCCAAGCGTGAGCATAAAAGGTCCCACAAACGCCAAGGTTTTAAAATGTACAAAAACGAGTAAGCCATTAAGTGCTGCTAAAATAACTTCTTGGACCCTTGTAAGCTTGTGACTACTGGTAAGCATGACCAGACTACATAGACATAAGCAACATAAAAGCATATCAGGGTAAATATAGCCGCTAAGGCCGTTAAAGAAAAAGCTTGCTAATAAGCCAGCAGCGGACACATAAGCCAATTTACGGCTATGGGTAATTTGCTGTACCCACACGTAGGCTGCCGCTAGTGTGATAGTTGCTATAAGTGTCATACCCACTACTACACCAGTTCGATCAGCAAGTATATAAAATGGCAGCAAAATAAGCGGAAGGCCAATGCCATGAAATGAATACCAATGACGGGCATGAGCAGCTTGTGTTACATTTCCGATATGTGGGGCTAACTCTGCTTGATAATATCGATAATAATCATGGTTAAGGTAATTGTTCTTTAGATCAAAATCCCTGTCGTGAGCAAGACTGTAGTCTATTAATAAGTAATGTGGTTCATCACCAGTTACGCTGTGATTCACAAACAAACGTACACCGAGCAGCACAAAAAAAGCTGCCAAAAGCAATAATACATTGAAATATCTAGTCTTCTTGCTTTGTGCCAAAAAACTACCTAACCGACGCTTCCATACGTTCGTGGCTTTCAAACCCTATCCCTTTAATACAAGTTTATTTTAGCAAAAACTAAGGGGTAACAGTTACATTTAGCCAAGCATCGAGCCCCATATTCCAACTGTATCCTGGTGAGCCTTCAATAATCGGTGTGAAGTGCTCTTGATATGTGCCGGGGACAAGATTAGAGCTTGCGGTCAGTGGAAAGTTATATTCAGCGATTTGACCGGGCTTGACGATATGTTGTGAACTGGCAAGCGTAACGTTATCATTTTCATAAACGTGGCTAAATGAATATGAAGGACGAGCAATGTTTTGCCAACTGTTACCCGCAAGAGGACTTCCGCGATTGATGGGCCAATCAGTCGCCAAGTGAACAGAACGCTTGCCAGTTGGAGCTGAAGCATCATCAAACCATGGGTCTGACCCACTGTTCTTAAAGCGGAAAAATATGTTGGTCGAACTACCCTTTGCTAGAGATGGATAAGGACTTTGGGAAACAAATGAAGCTTTATAAGCAGGCAAGTTTACGCCTATATCCAAATAGGCCCAGCCTTCCATATTCCAGCCATACCCCGAGGCACCTTCTAATATTGGTTGGAAGTACTCACGATAAACACCGGGTGGGACATTTGGATTGGCATAAATGGTAAACTCAAATCGGCCAATTTGCCCTGGTTGCACTGTATGTTGGTCAGATGCCAAAGTACTTCCATCTGACTCATATACCTTTGAGAAATAACCAGTAGGTCGAGAAGAAGCTAACCAGTTGTTTGCTGCAAATGCACCATTTCTGTTGATAGGAAATGTTGTAGCAAAATGTACTGGTTGATAGCCCGGGAACGTAGAAGCATCATCCTTCCAAAAAGCTGTACCATTGTTTTTAAACATAAAGAACACTGTGATACCCACACCAGAATCAATAACTGGGTAACTGCTTTCTGAATAGTATTTAGCACTAAATGGTGGCCCATAAGAATTGCCAAACCAATCATTATACATGCGCCAGAAATTGCGATTACCATAGGCACTACAATTGTCACCTGTTCCATACAAGTTATTTAAAGCAGCGGAATTGGGCTGATATGGAGTGTAGTTGTATAAGCCAGCCGTAGCTTGATTTTGAAGATAAACATCACTGCCGCCACAAGAAGCATCAGGATTATAGTTAATATTTCGTGTAACCATACTCTTGTAATTGAAAAGATTAGGCTGTTGGGCATACTTCTGATACTGACGAGCTGCATAGTATATCTGGTTAAACAAACCGCTATAAGATTGGTCACAGGCGGCCGTATCCGGACAACCGTATCCAGTTGCGGCTTGATATTGTATCGGCCATGGCCAATCGTCCGTCACCAGATTTTGCTCCTTTTGAAGGAGGACAATTAAAACTTTGGGACTGACATCACATGCTTTACTGACCCAGTAAATAATGCCGGCAGCGCTATATTTTCCATAGTTTAATGCACCACAATATTGGTCAGCTGACATGCCATAAAAATCAACCATGTAATCCTTCAAGCATGTGTAGGGTGGGGCAGGTTTGCTATTTGCTGCTGCCCATTGTGCCCGCGTTTGGGAAGAGCCTTGACTAATGGGTTGGCTGCCGTTTGTGTCACAGACTGGCACCTTGCTGTTTAAGAATTGCTGTATGGTGGGGATGTCTAAATTGCCACCCGAGAAAAAGACATTGTCGTCAATAATACGTCCTGCTTGGAAATCACTACCTGATAAGGCTTTGGCTTTAGTGGGTATCGCAGCAGTAAGGCCAGTCAGTGTGAC
>CAZVJS010000010.1:17743-20939 GCA_964627365.1 uncultured Candidatus Saccharibacteria bacterium
GTACATGTACCACCATCTTCAAAAACACCAGTGACGTAAGCGTTAACCCTTGTTTTGTCGGCATACGTAATAATAGGTGTCACCTGCTTTTTGCCATTGTTGTTCGCAGAAGTGGGGGTAGATGTTTGATTTTCAAGAGATTGCTTGTGTTGGTCGGTCTCCTGCCTTTCTTGAGACGTGGGTGGATTCAAATTAACGCCTGATGGACTCGTCTGTTGTGTATTACCGCTGGTCTGGTCTGGGTGCTTGTGGCTGTGCCGATACCACAAAGCAGCCAATACGCCGCCGACTAGTAAAATGATAATGAGGCTGCTAAGGAGTAGTTTTTTGTTTTTCATAAGGTGTTTCTTCTTTTTACTCAACGCACTACAATAATAGCATAAAACATAAGCAAAAACAAGTCCTGAAGGGCGGCTGAGAAGGGTTGTTTTAACTACTACTCAGGCCGTCTGACAAGTTTGTTATCATAAGAGTCTATGATTAGTGTCATCATCGCTGGAGGGTCTGGTACGAGGTTGTGGCCGCTGTCCACGCCAGATTACCCCAAACATTTGCTCAGCCTCACAAATAATCGTAGCCTGCTGCAAAATACAGTCGACCGTATTCGTAAACTTACAACTGACGAAAAAATCTTTATCATCCCGGAAGCGTCACATAGCCATCATGTGGAAGAGCAGCTGCCGGATTTCCCAAAAGATCATCTACTGATTGAACCGGGTCGTCGTGGCACAGCCAGCTGCGTGCTCCTAGCTATGCAACACATTAAAAAGCTCGGCTTACCGGCCGATGAACCAATTGCCATCTTGTGGGCCGATCACTTGATCCGTGACGAAAATGGCTTCAACAACACCTTCCAGCATGCCAGTGAACTAGCCAAAAAACACAGCAAGGTTGTCTTTATTGGCGCTGAACCGTCATACCCTTCAACCGGTTTTGGCTACATGGAGCATGGCAGTCGTTTTGAGGGAGAAGCTGACACTTATGAGCTCGTTAAGTTTCACGAAAAACCGGACCACATCACCGCAGAAAAGTACTTCTCCAGCGGCCGTTTTTTTTGGAACATGGGGTACCTTGTAACCACACTGGATACGTTTGAAAAAGCGGTAGAAAAGGATTCGCCAGATTACTGGAAGGCTTATCAGAAACTGCTTGCGGCAGAAGATCCCAACAAGGCATATATGGAGCTGGAGTCTATAGCCGTGGATTATGCTTTTTCTGAAAAAGTTAAAGGAGCCCTGGTCATCCCTGGCAGTTTTGACTGGACGGACATCGGCTCGTTCGGAGACTTGCACAACATCAGTGTGCAGGACGCGCACGGCAATTTTGTGAAGGGGGAGCAAGTAGCCATGGAAGGCGTGAGCAACAGCTACGTTCACAACCATAATGATGTGCCAATAGCTGTGATTGGACTCGATAACGTTGTGGTCATCCATACCGAACATGGCATTTTAGTCACTAACAAAAACTTTGCCCAGCAAGTCGGTGAAGTCAGCAAGCGCTTCAACAAATAGGAGATAACATGAAAAAGGTTATTGCTTTTGATCTGGATGGGACCTTAGCGGAAAGCAAATCGGCCATTACGGATAGGATGGCAGAACTGCTCTGCCAATTGCTAGATAAGTTTCAAGTCTGCATTATCTCTGGCGGTAAATTTGGGCAATTCGAAAAGCAGCTATTATCTAATTTACAAGCTGAACCTAGCCAATTAGAACGTCTGCACATTATGCCCACGTGCGGTACACGTTACTACCTCTATGACCTCGCCAAAGGCGAATGGAAACAGCAATATGCCGAAGATTTTTCCGAAGCGGAAAAAAAGAAAATCATCAATGCACTTAACAAAGGTTTTGATGACCTTAGCTATCGCGAAAAGAAAATTTATGGCGAATGTATTGAAGACCGAGGCAGTCAAGTTACGTTTTCGGTGCTTGGTCAGGATATTGTTGATGTACTTGGTAAAGATGGAGTACGCCTGAAAGAGGCCTGGGATCCTGACAACAAAAAGAAGTTAGAGCTGCGCGATTATATTGCCAAGTTGATTCCAGAATTTGAAGTACGAGTTGGTGGGGTCACGTCGATTGATGTCACCAAGCTGGGTATCGACAAAGCATACGGCATGCGTAAACTGGCGGAAATGCTGAAAATTTCCAAAGATGAGATTTTCTTTATTGGTGACCGTTTGCAAGAAGGTGGCAATGACTATCCTGTCAAAGCGGCCGGCATCGATAGTATGCAAATATCCCATCCTAATGAAACGGCCCTGGCCATTGAAGCCATAATAAATGTCTTTTGAAATGACGGATCTAAACAAAGACCAACAAGCACAGCTCGTCCAATTGCTTAGCCAACTGGAGCCGGGCTTTTTGCCGTTTGATATTTTTCTGCAACTGGCGCGGCTTACAGTATTGTCGATCATTGAGTTTGTGCCGCTTAGATGGCATGAGGGCAAGGTTGAGGTACTGCTGCTAGAGCGTGAGCCTGGAGATCCCATTTGGCCAGGCGAAGTGCATGTCCCAGGAACAGTCATTCGGCCAACAGACACAGAAGGCAAGATGTACCTAGCCTTTGAACGTATTTTAAAAGATGAACTCCAAGGTACACCGAGTAGCGATCCGCACTTTGTTGGCAGCACGCTACACCCGAGCAAACGAGGTATGGAACAAGCCCAGATTTTTTGGGTAGAAGTAACGGGCGAGCCACGTATTGGCCATTTTTATGCAGCCGATGCGTTACCGGCTAATCTCATTGAATCGCAACGTGCCTTTATTGCCCAGGCCGTAAAAAGTTTCACCACAGCCCGTCCGAACAGTTAGAATAAAAGCATGAAAGCACAAGCGTTTCGGCGGCTGCGACGACGTCTGGTAGTTTGGAGCCGGTGGTTGGACCGGCATATTGCGTGGGTGTTTGTGGCGATTGCATTGCCGGTGGGGACGCTGCTAATCTTTCGTCTGACACCGCTGTTTGGTAACGATGAAATTGTGCATTTTCCGCGGGCTTTTCAGGTGCAGGAAGGGCAGTTGAAACCCGAGCATCTGCAAGGTTATGACTATGGTGGCAATGAGCCAACCCAGCTAAAACAATTCGTCGACGATTACCGGGTGCAGGTGCAGGATGACCGGGCAAATGCCTCACAAACCCAGACCAAAGCGATCAAAGCTATATATGACCATGAGCGTTTAACCAGTTCGGACCGCCA
>CAZVJS010000011.1:0-18673 GCA_964627365.1 uncultured Candidatus Saccharibacteria bacterium
TTGCCGGTGATGTCACACTTTTGCATAAGTCACAATTCTATCTGTTTTTTCTCTGTAAGTCAACAACTGTAACAGTATAGCAGTACGGCATTTCCTTCTCGGCACTGTCCTCGTCTCAGCTGTGATCAATAAGTATCACAGCTGGCCTGCGGAGGTGCCTCTAAGCAAACACCGTACTGCTATACTAGAATAATGAATTTTCGCGGCACCAACCTAGTAGAAGTGCTTATCATTCTGATTTTTTCTATTACCGTGCACGAAATGATGCACGCCTTCACTGCCCATTGGCTCGGCGATGATACTGCACATCGAGAGGGCAGGCTGACACTTAACCCACTGGCGCACATTGATCCGTTTCTAACCATCGTGATGCCAGCCATTACTCTGTTTTTATTTGGGGTGCCATTTTTGGCTGCCAAACCAGTACCATTCAACCCTAACAGAGTAAAATACGATGAATTCGGGGCAGCACTGGTGGGCCTGGCAGGGCCATTGACCAACCTGACTCTGGCTATACTTGGGGCGATAGTCCTGCGGGGTCTAGGATCGGGCGTAACTATAGGCGTGTTTAATTTTCTGACCGCCTTTGTGGCGCTCAATGTAGCCATCTTTGTATTTAATATGATTCCCATCCCGCCCTTGGACGGTTCGAGGGTTTTGTACGCGTTTGCGCCAGAAAGTATTCAGAATGTGATGGCTCAAATGGAGCAATTTGGGATATTTATTGTGTTGGTTCTGATTGTGGCTGTTCCAGCACTCTCGACCATCTTGGTTAATATCGACGACTATATATTTCATATACTAACTGGTCTTCGTTTGGTTTAGTTCGCGCGGTATAATAGGAGCAGGCTGAGAAGCCAGGAATATGATAATCTGAATACTTATCATATGGGAGCTCTAGATTTGCGGCAGGCCGTGGCCTACGCGTGCGAGCACCCACCTGCGATTTTAACATCCAGGTTGTCATGCTGGCACTCAGCTACCAAAAGCCCGAGTTTATCTCGGACTTTTTGATTTGGGCAGTATTGACAGGATCCAAGAATAGTCTATAATTAGGCATTCATGAGATATAGAGTGTTAGGTGAGGTTGCTGGGTTAGGCATGATGTTTATTGGTTTTGCTGGCATTGGAACAGCTGCTATAGACGCCTATAATGCCGACAAAGAAGTAACTAAAGACGAAGCGGTTGTCTATGCTCTCGGTTGGTCTTATCAGCCCAAAGAAAATATTGATACTTGGGAAGCTAATAAAGCTGCAGATGAGCAGGTCAGAGATGATAACCTATCTGAAATGGGTGGTTTCGCAGGCTTAACAGCACTTGGTGGGTGTTTGTTTCTTTCGACTGTTATCGGTGCAGAACTCTATGATGATCTTATGGCTCGGAAAGTTAAAGTTATTCCTCTTGAAGTAATTCCTGCAGAAGAACTAAATAACCAGTAATTTGGTCGGGGTGACAGGACTTGAACCTGCGACCTCACGGCCCCCAGCCGTACGCGCTACCAACTGCGCCACACCCCGGTATAAAACCAGACTCATATTATAGCTTATCTGTTAAGATGTATTAGATGAATTGGCAAGAAAAAGACGGAAAACTTTATAAAGAATTTGTGTTCGATAACTTCCAGCATGCCTTTAGTTTTATGCAGGCTGTGGCCATGGTGGCAGAAGAGCAAAACCATCATCCGCTTTGGACAAACGAATGGAACAAGGTTGAATTTTGGCTCAGCACCCACGATGCAGGTGGCGTAACTGACAAAGATAGAGCCCTAGCCGATGCTATTGATGAGACATTTGACCGAAGGAAAATGGAAGGAAAAGACGTCGAAAAAACAACACCACACAAAGAGCATGCGCCAGATGTTTCGGTAACTGACCCCGGCGATATTGTTAGCCGTGTACGAGAAGTAAAACTATTTACAGACGGTGGTTCGCGCGGCAACCCAGGTCCCTCGGCCAGCGGCTACGTGCTGCTTGATATGGAAGATACGGTGATTTATAAAGGTGGCCTCTACCTTGGTATTACGACCAACAACCAGGCTGAGTACACCGCGCTCAAACTAGGCCTCGAGGAAGCTAAAAACCGAGGTGTACAAGAAGTGCATGTATATATGGACAGTCTACTGGTGGTGAACCAGATGAAGGGCGTATTCAAAGTAAAAAACCGCGACTTATGGCCTATTCACGATGCTATCAAAACCATCTGTAAAGACTTCAAGAAAGTTAGCTTTAATCATGTGCCCAGGGAACTCAACAAACTGGCAGACGGCATGGTCAACGAAATCCTCGATAGTACCGATCTCAGCACTGTCTAGATTGATTTTTAACCTTAAACGTGTTATAGTTCCCAAGCCAGATTATTGGCTAGTCGCGTCTTGGGATACCAAGACGAGGAAAGTCCGGGCAGCATAGGGCAATGACAGTTGCTAACGGCAACCAAGGGCAACCTTAGGGAAAGTGCCACAGAAACGAAACCGCTTGTGCTTTTTTAGCTAAATGCACATAGTAAGGGTGAAACGAGCAAGGTAAGAGCTTGCAATTCGTTGCGGTGACGCAAACGAAATGGTAAACCCTGTCTGCTGCAAGGAGATGCGTTCAACTACGGTACCCGCCAGAACGTATCACAAAAACCGCATGATCTGTCGAGCAATCGGCTGACTAGATAGATGGCTAGCGCTTCTAACGAAGTACAGAACCCGGCTTACAGATAATCTGGCACTAAAAATACCGCTCAAGCGAGCGGTATTTTTATTATCGAAGTATATTTAGACTTTGGCGGTTTTGACGATGGCTTCGAAGGCTTTGGGTTCGTTTACGGCTAGTTCAGCCAAAACTTTGCGGTCCAAGGTAACGTTGGCTTTCTTAAGACCAGCAATCAAGCGGCTGTAAGTAGTCCCGTTCAAACGAGCAGCTGCATTGATGCGGGCGTTCCACACGCTTCGGAAGGTACGCTTTCGGTTGCGGCGGTCGCGGTAAGCATATTGCAAGGACTTGGTAATAGCTTGTTTGCCGTGCTTAATGCTGGAACGGCGGTGATGCTGCATTCCCTTAGTAGCTTTGCGGATTTTGTTGTGCTTGGCGTGGCTGGTAACGCCTCTCTTAACGCGCATCTATTTGACTCCTAGTTTCAGCTTGATGTTCTTAGCAGATTTGCCAGTGACTTCTTGATCTCCAGCCATGCGGCGCTTACGAGCAGAGCTCTTTTTCTGCAAAAAGTGGCTACGCATCGAATGACGGCGCAAAATTTTGCCGTTCTTGGTAACTTTGATGCGGTCTTTGGTGCCGCTATGCGTCTTCAGTTTTGGCATGACTCTTGTTAGAACTCCTTATAACGAATGATAATTGACGGCCGGCCAATTGGGGTTGCTGCTCTACGACGATCGCATCGCCAAAGAGATTTATGACTTTGTCCGCAAGCTTAAAACCAAGCTCTTGGTGGGCCATTTCGCGTCCCTTATACCTTACGCCAATTTTGACCTTATGGCCAGCCTCTAAGAAACTGGTTACCTTGCGTAATTTGATACCGAGATCGTTGTCGCTAATCTTCAGGCCAAATCGCATCTGCTTGATGTCGACAACCTTGGCCTGCTTCTTGTTCTTTTGCTGCTGCTTAGTGCGTTGGTAATTAAATTTACCCCAGTCGACAATCTTTGCAACAGGCGGGTTTGCATCTGGTGAAATCTCTACCAAGTCCAGTCCCGCTTCCTCAGCTGCCTGCAGGGCTTCCGCCCGCGAGATAACGCCAAGCTGATTGCCGTCTTCTCCAATCACACGCAACTGTGGCGCCCGAATCTGTTCATTCAGGCGAGTGTATTTAGCGATGTCCTCGTCTCCTTACGTATTATCAAGGTTGGGCCCAATTGTAACAGAGGTTACGCCAGGGGTCAACTGAATTTTTTGACGCCACGACGTATGCCACGAGCGATAAAGTAGCTCCAGGTTGGCCCAAGTGCCTTCGAACGTTGGATTCTGCCAAAGTTTGTATCTACTAATGATGGGATGCCTGCTGAGCTACCCTTTGTTGGCACAACCAGATTGCCGTTCTTAAAAATATTGAAGCGTGTCTCAATATTGGCAACATCAGCAACCTGCTTAGTTTCTCGGTACATCATTAGACAGCGCTCAAAAAAACCGACGACATGGGTTGGATCAACAGAGGGATTAGCGGTAAATTCAGCTAAGCTTACTCCCTCAACGTGTTCCTGGATTGTTACCACCCGAGCTAGCTGGGGTTGCTTGCGGCTTGCTACAACTGCGTAGGTAGTTGAGGGTATGTGTTCTCCCAGATAAGATTCGAGCAGCTGCTGTTCTCGTTCTAAAGTCTGCATGTGTTCATGCGCAGCAGTGGGTACAGCCGGAGGTTTACTGGCTTTTAGAACCTGGTCACCAACACGAACAACTCGCGAATTAAGACCACCCCCTAGAGCGATAACTTCAGCTTCGGTGGGCAGGGCAAGGCTGTCAGCTACAATGTCTAGCTGTTCTAAGCCCGTTGGTGTTGATGCCTCTTCTTGGATGGCCATTATGCAGATTCTGACCTGAAATTGTATATTTTGCAAGCGTGAGCAGGCTAGGTAGATATAACGCGTTTTCTGTACTGGAGGGCTTCGCTCATGTGGGCGGGAGTGACGTCTTTTGAATCCTCAAGGTCAGCGATGGTGCGGGCCACTTTGATAGCGCGCATGTAGTGGCGGGCCGAGATCTGCAGCTTGGTGGCGGCTTGGTTGAGGAGTTCCTGAGCTTCTTTGCTCAGTTTGGCGAGTTGCTTGATGTCCTTGTTTGTCATGTCACCATTGGTTTTGTTGCTGGTCTTGAAGCGTTTGGCTTGGCTGGCTCGGGCGGTTTGGACGCGTTTTTCTATCTGTTGACTGGTTTCGTTCTGGTTGTTGCCCAGCAATTTGCGATGCTCAATCTCCTCCACATCTACATACATGTCGATACGGTCAATTATGGGCCCAGACAGCTTGCGCTGGTAACGCACGATGTCGTGGGGCAGGCAGGTGCAGACTTTGTTGGTGCCCCAGTAGCCGCACGGACAGGGGTTGGCAGTGGCCACCATAATGAAGTGGGCCGGAAAAGTGAGGCTGTCGTTGGCCCGGGTAATGGTGATCAGTTTATCTTCTAGCGGTTGCCGCAGAGCTTCTATGGCCGGGCGTTTGAACTCTGGGAATTCATCCAGAAAGAGAACACCACGGTGGGCTAGGCTGATCTCGCCAGGTTTAGGATGACTGCCGCCGCCGATTATCGCCATGTCGCTGGCACTGTGGTGTGGTGCTCGGAAGGGGCGGGTGTCTACAATGATGTCGTATTGCTTGCTGGCCAGGCTGTGCAGGTGGGTGACTTCCAGAATTTCTTCGCGGGTGAGCGGCGGCAGGATACTGGGTAGGGCACGGGCTAACATGCTCTTACCGGTACCGGGTGGACCGCTGAGTAGCACATTATGCGAGCCTGCCGCCGCGATCTCCAGCGCTCGCTTGGCCCTCAGTTGGCCCACAATATCGCTAAAATCAGTACTATTTACAGGGGTGGATACGGTAGCCTTGCCCAAGCCAGTTTTGACCGGTTGTATGGAAGCCTCGCCACTAAAGTGCAGCCAGAAATCTCGTAGGCTGGCCACCGGATACACCGCAATATGCGGAACCAGGCGGGCCTGTTCAAGGTTACCCTTTGGGATAAAGAAGCTGGTGTAGCCGAGCTGGCGGCCAGCCAGCAGTTTACCAATTAGCCCCCGAACTGGTCGTAGGCTTCCATCCAGACCAAGCTCCCCAACAAATAAGCTGTTATCTGGAAACGGCTCAACCATCTGCTGGCTGGCCACCAAAATGGCGGCTGCAATTGGCAGGTCAAAACTGGTGCTGTCCTTCGGTACATCACCAGGAGCCAAGTTAATGGTGATGCGTTTCTTGGGGAGGTCCAGCTGCGAGTTAGTAAACGCACCCCGCAGCCGCTCCTTGGCTTCGTCCACCGCTCGATTGGCAAAACCCACGATGATCATAGCCGGCAAACCATTACTCATATGGCATTCAATGTCTACCAGTAAACCTCCGGCACCTGCAGTTATGATGCTATGCAGCTGAACTCCCATGAGCGCATTGTACGACGGGTATAGCTAAGAGATTATGAATTTTGGATTAAAAAAAAGAAGCCCATTTGCGAGTGTATGGGCTTCTTTAGGAGTTGGAGTTTAGTATGACTTTTGTTTGATGTTTGGTTTGGTTTTCATGGAACAACCGCTTGCGAGAAGCGGTTGTTACGGAGGCGTTTTTGTTTTTGAGCACTTTTTTTATTCAAGCACTACGCATATCTTATATAGCCCTAAATTGACTGTCAATAGTTCTTTTGCTTAATTATTTCAAAAAGCTGTGTATAACTTTTGAACTTTTGCGAACGTTTTAAGTCTCACGGGTGCCGTGTTGTATTTTGATAAGCAAATTTCGGCTGTTGTTATAAATAAAGATGATCTAAGTTGATTGGTTATTGCTAAAAAAATGTACCGAGCTCATTAATCGAGTTGGTTTGATACCCGTAAATAGGGGCTTGAGGCAAAATAAGGCCTTCTGAGCCGTTCTAAGGTTTAAAAACGATTACAACACTGCAAATTGTCTAAAGCTGGCGGGAAAGCCGTTGTAAATAGTTCGTGTCGGTCTGGAATAGCCGAATTGTAGTAATGGAGTGTTAGCCTAGTTTTAGAACATACGGCTATACCGCGTAGCCGAAAGCTAGCAAGCTACATAACCTGGCGTCACTTGGCGCCCACCAAGTTCAGACCAAAAAAGGACTTTTTGAAGCTAAATTTCGCAGGTTTTTTTGAAAAATATGGCTCAAAATCGACGTTAAACAGGTACCAGCTACTGGCAAACAAATATGTCTTGTACTCAGGTAAGCGTTCGTAAAGTGTCTATTTTTTAACAAAAATAGTGTTGTTATGTATATAACAGTTTATTTGGTACCCAAAACTCCAAGGCTAAATTAATAACAGAGTAACGTTGTTGGTATAACAATAAAGACGTATTGACATAAGCGTATTAATTTGGTACTGTTTAGTCACTATGCAAAAACAAAACGTTCCATAGTACCGATCACAATAAACAAAAGGTCGCCGACGCTCTAATGCGCATAAAAGCGCAAAAGAGCGGTCAGTCATAAGCCAATGGACGACAAGCGCTAATTAATCTATATCAAAGAGCGCATTTGTCGTCCGGCTTCCATAATTTTGTTCAATAAGCCATACTGCTTGGTATGCACGTTATCACGTTAAATGGTCCGGTGGATTCCTAGGGAAATGAAAAAGGGTGTCAGAAAATTAGTTGTTCTAGCCGTCCTGTATGGCGGATTTTTGCTGTTTCTATTTAGTACTGATCCAAGGAAGCTAGCCGTTGGCTGGTTAATTTTGCCATTTATATGGCTATTTTTTGCGTTATATCTAACCTTCATGTACTTGTTTGGGGCGCTGCGCAAAAGAAATCTTCATCCTGCACCTCGTCGACCAAGGCTGACTGCAGCGGTTATTGCGGGGGTGCCAAGCTTTCTGCTGATTCTTGATTCGGTTGATCAGCTAACCATCAAGGACTTTCTTATATTGCTGGCGTTGGCCGGTGTGGTGGTGTTTTATGTCAGCCGTATTAATTTTAAGCGCTAAAGACCCGTTCCTTTGGCTTTCATCTCTTGTTATAATTTAAGAGTATATGGATCCGAACTCTAATTTAACTATGCCAAATCCTGAGCTACCACCGCCACCGCGGCCGGAAGCTGGTCCCTCAGTAACACCTGAGAACCGTCCAGCCAGCGCCGAAACTGCCGGTGTAGCGGCAGAATTACCACCGGTGCCAGCGGCGCCTGCCAGTTTGCCAATACCAGCCTCACCGTTACCCGTACCAGATCCGGCCGCGGTGGCTCAGACTCAACCACAAGCAGCACCCCTAACCGATCTACCAGATGTGGCCGAAGATAATGATCTAATTGAGCAGGAATGGGTCAATAAGGCCAAAGAAATCGTGGAGCGCACTCGTAGCGATCCTCACGCCCAAAACAAAGAAATCAATAAAGTTAAGGCAGACTATATAAGAAAGCGGTACAACCGCGAGATTAAAGTAAGCGAAGCCTGAGGGGTGGCCAGGGCATGACTATAGTTTTGACGATCATCGCGATTCTCCTGGTTATGATGATTGTGACCGGTGTAATTATCTTTATGCACTCTCGCAGGATACTGCGTGAACAGAAGAACTTTGAACGTGGGCTAAAGATGGTGCCTCTGCGGATTCACTTGCCACCAATGAGCGATGATACAGAGGAGAGTGGCCGAGATGTGCGCGATCTGATTGAAGAAAACATCTCGAAGGCCCAGATTTTGTATAGCATTATTGCTAGTACTTATAAGAAGAACTTCAAAAACAAGTTTTATGGGCAACGGCATATCTCTTTGGAGATTATTGGCTCTAAAGGTTTTGTACAGTTCTACGCGGCAGTGCCTGTTGCTATGGTAGAGGTGGTCAAGCAGGCAGTCAGCAGTGCCTATCCATCGGCGCAGCTGGAGGAAGTGGCCGAACACAATATTTTTAGTCCTGTTGGGCGGATTAGTGGCACCATGGGCGCCGAACTGACTCTCAAGGAAAATTACGCCTATCCAATTGCCACCTATCAGGAGCTTAAACGTGACGCTTTGCAGTCTATCTTGAACGCCCTATCAACTCTGGATAAAGAGGATGGCGCCGGTATTCAGATTTTGATGCGACCAGCTAACCCGAGCTGGACCAAGAGTGCCCAGGCATTGGCGTCCAAAAAACGCAAAGGCAAGGAGAGCAAAAAAGGTGCTGCTTTGGCTGGTTCTTGGGCGAAACAGCTCATTACTGCCCCTGTAAAACCGCCAGAAGATAAAAAAGACGGATCATCTCCGGACAAACCAGAGCTGTCTGGTATGGAGCAGAATATCCTTGATGCTATTGATGATAAAACTCGCTACCCAGCCTATGAAATTCTGATTCGGGTGGTGACATCCTCAAATGTATCGCAGCGGGCTCAGGCCATGCTCAACAACATTGTGGCCGCCTTTTCGCTGTTTGATGCCCCAGGCAAAAACGGCTTCAAGCATACGCCAGCTAGAGACATTGAGAGCTTTGTGACGGCCTTTATCTTGCGCTTTTTTCCACCGGAAAATAACCAGAATATTTTAAACTCGGTAGAGTTGGCCACGATTTTTCACTTCCCAGACCAGCGCAATATTCCAACCTCGCAGTTGGAACGTCAGGCATCTAAGCAAGTGGATGGACCACGCAACATGCCTGAAGATGGTTTACTGCTGGGCTACAACATCTTTCGTGGCGCCAAAAAGGCCGTACGACTGGCTCTAGAAGATCGCCAACGGCACATGTACGTGGTGGGACAAACCGGTACCGGTAAATCGACCTTCCTGGAGAATTTAGCCTTGCAGGACATGATCAGTGGTGAAGGTTTTGCCTTTATTGACCCGCATGGTGATACGGCCGAGAAACTTATGTCTATGGTTCCCAAAGAGCGCACCGAGGACGTTATCTATTTCTGCCCAGCTGACATGGATTACCCTATGGGCCTGAACATTTTTGAATACAGTACTTCACTACAGAAGGACTTTATTATTCAGGAAGTTATTAATATGCTCGAAAAGCTGTATGACCCGACCCACCAGGGCATTATTGGGCCGCGTTACCATCACTTGTTTCGAAATGCAGCCTTGACAGTCATGGCCAACCCAGCTGGCGGAACATTTATTGATATTCCAAAACTGTTTAGTGACCGGGGCTACGTAAACCAAAGTCTTAAACATGTGACCGATCCAAATGTAATAGATTTCTGGACCAAAGAAATGCCCGGCAGCGAACGTTCCAATGAGTTCGGTGAGGTCAAGAGCTGGTTTGTGAGTAAGTTTGGAGCGTTCCTTAGTAATGAGATGATGCGTAATATTATCGGTCAGCCCAAGAGCGCCTTTAACTTGCGTGAGATTATGGACAACAAGAAAATTTTGATTGTGAACCTCAGTAAGGGCCGCACCGGTGACCTTAACTCCAAGCTGCTGGGTATGATCTTTGTGATGAAATTCCAGGCGGCCGCTATGAGCCGAGCTAATGTTCCGGAAGATCAGCGACAAGACTTTTGTTTGTACGTGGATGAGTTCCAGAACTTCTCGACAGACTCGTTTGCCACAATTATGTCCGAAGCCCGAAAATACCACCTAAACTTGATTGTAGCCAACCAGTTCACGACTCAGCTAACCGAGGAAATACGCGATGCTGTGTTTGGTAACATGGGTACGATTGTGTCTTTCCGGGTGGGGCAGAGCGATGTCGACGGTCTGGGGCGATACTTCCAACCATTGTTTGAGGCCGAGGACTTACTGAGAGTACCTAACTACAACACCATTACGCGTACCTTGATTCACGGTGTACCAACCCAGCCGTTTAGCATGAATACCTTGCCACCACTCGGTAATCCCAACCCTCAGTTGTCAGACGCCTTGAAGCAATTGTCGGCTGCTAAGTTTGGTCGCACCAGAGCTGTGGTCGAAAAGGAGATCTTTGCTCGCCTGGCTACTGAACCTGCCCCAAGGCCTGCTTTTGGAGCCCCAGCGGCTCCTGGAGGCGGTTTTCCTGCCAATCCCGCTTATGGTTCGCCCTTGAGTCCTACGGCGGCTGGTGGGCCTCCTGCAGGCCCAAGACCCATGTCTGGACCGGCTCCCGGGCCGAAACCGCCAGGCACCGGATCTTTCCTAGATGAGTGGCTGGCCAAACGCCAACCGCCTGGCTCTAATCAACCCGGACGGCCGACTACATCCGGAGCTTCGCCGTTTGGACCCCCACAACCCAGCCAGCCACTAGGCCCGCCAGCTCCTACTCAACCATCCGGGCTACAAGTCAACCCGTTTGGACAACAGCCTGGAGGCCTTCCACCGCAGCCGATTTTTCAATCACCCTCATCACCGGTCAGTGCCAGCACCCCTCAGCCCTCCGGACAATCTGAGGCTACCATTCCGGCTCCGCCAGCACCGCTGCCACCAAATCCGGCCATCTCTGGTGCTCAGCCCCAGAAGGAAGAGGAAGCCACCATTGCCGAAGAAATTCGCCATGCCCTAGAAGATCCAATGCCAGCAGATCAGCAAATGCCACCGGCTGGTGAAGTCAGCCTACGTCAAACGCAGCCTAGCTCAGACCAGTCTGATGGTACGTTAGTGATTCAAAGAGACGACGAAGATCAACCAGCAAGCTAGATTGTTGGGCGGCGCCTAGAAAAGGCGATTTTGATTAGATCAATTAACAGTCCTACACCAAAGCCAACTACTAGAAGGGCAAAGAAAACGCCGAGGTTGTAATGGAAACCGTAGTGCTTGGCCATGTACAAGAAGATTGTGCTACCAACAAAGGCAAATAAACCGGCACTGAGCAAGGGTAGCGGTCGGGCGACGGTTTTTTCTGCACCACGGCTGACGGCATCCACGGCTGGTTGATGAGTCACGTCACTCAAGAGCCGATTGGGTAATGAGAGCTTTTTGCGAGTACGGGCAATCAGGCGGTCAAAAGCCGCTTGCTTGAGTTCTTTATTTACGCCATGTTGGCTTGGTGCGGCAGTTTGCTGCTGTTCCACGGGCATCTCTTTGGCCGATTTAGCCTGCTTTTCAATAGTCTTATGAATGGCTTCCAGTTTCTCGGCTGGATTCTCTTGTTTAACTTCGGCTGCTGCTTCTGGTTTGGGCTGTACCTCAGACGATCGGTGCTGTTCGTGATGCTCGTGGCCATGTTGACTCTCGTGCTGTTTAAGACGTTCACTCATATCATATATCTCCACTTGCATAGTCTGCTTTAACAATAGCCAGCTCTTTGGCCATCAGACGAGAACGAGCAAAGAAGTAGCCGACAATCATGGTAACGCCAAAGCCAACAGCAATAGTTGTCCCGGGGCCGGTGTTGGGCAGGGTATTAGTAACAACCTCTGTGGTTTTGGTAACGCTACCAGGTAGCTTAATGTTTATAGTGTTGCCGTATACGTTGGTCATGGTTAAGTCAAAGTGTCCTGGATCAGATGAGGAGATTGGTGTGGACGGGATGGGGTTCTTAACTTTTACGCTGAACTGCCTTGTGATGGTTTGACCGGCTTTTATCTTGACAGTACCCCAACTGAGATTACTGTTAGCATCTTTCGTAGCCCCGTTGAGATTAACGACGTCGGCGTAGTCGAGCACATCACTGATGTTTTCTTGGAATGGAAAATTATCTATATCAACTTTGCCGGTATTCTTGATAAATAATGAGTAGAGGATAACGTCCCCGGGCTTAGCGGTGGTATTGTTGGCGTCAGCTACATTGGCAGTAGTGTTGGAGGCCTTTTTACTGAATACCAAACAGGCCGTTTTATCGCCGCTGGTCTGCATGGCAGGACAAGGCTTGCAGCGGGTATCGCTGGCAGGCAAGGAGCTATCATAGGGACATTTTGGCGGGGCGGGCGGGTTGGACACACAAGGGTTGGTAGTTGCAACAGGCAGGATGGCCTTATTCACGTCACCGTCCGGGGACTTATACCAGAATCCCCAGCCTTGGTACCAAGACACCCCATTAACAACACAGACTGGCTTTGGTGGCTTTGGAACGCAAGGGTTAGTTGTAGCGATTGGCTGGATAGCTTTATTGACATCACCATCGGGTGATCGATACCAAAAACCCCAACCCTGGTACCAGGCTCCCTCAGCTGTTGTGCAGACTGGCTTTGGTGCCGGTGGTGGCGTAGAGGGCAAGCCGACAAGCACCAAGTTGCCACAGTCAAACAGCAAGAAGAAGGGCTTACCATCACTACCGGTGCCACGGATGGCCTGGTAGGTAGATGTACTGGCACCGTCCCAGCTCCACAGATAGCGCAGGAAGAAAGTTGTGCCGTTCACATTTACTGGGGTTTCACCGGCTTTGCCATAAGCAATACGACCCATAGAGAAGAGTTGACCATTGTAATCACGTGAGTTCAGGCTAACCACACTTCCATGAGCGAGATTGTCGCAGGAAATATTGAAGTGTGCCAAGATATCGCGGTAGCCTTGCACATTGTTGACGCAGTCTGACAGGGCTTCGTAGTGACTGCCAAAACCACCGTTTATGAGGTCATTATTTGGGCTGGCCGATACAGATGATTGCGGCGGTGACATAACAGCCACCACTTGCACGATCATGGCCAGGGCAATGAATATAAAGCCCATCCGACGAATAGCTGTTTCGCGCTTGAGCCGCTGTGTGTAGAAAGACACCTGATTGATCAGGCTAGGGTTAAAAGGTAAATTACTGAGGAGTTTTTTAAACATTTTTTTATAGTTTTACTAAAGAGTTCATGCTTAATTTAATCACAAAGCCGTCAACGTGTCGAAATTATTGCTCAAAGAGTTGTTTTACAAGGTGCTTTCCTCTATAATATATAGGTAGTGACAGGGAATATAAAGAATCTTGAGGGTTAGTTTATAATGGCAAAAAGTTCAGGTTATGATGCTGCTCAAATTCAGGTCCTAGAGGGCCTTGAGCCAGTCCGCAAACGTCCCGGCATGTACATTGGTGGCACGGGCTTAGAAGGCTTGCACCACCTGGTTTGGGAGATCGTAGATAATGGCATCGACGAGGCCCTGGCAGGCCATGCCACCTTGGTGAGCGTTAAGCTCCTGGCCGATGGTGGCGTGACTGTTTTCGACAATGGTCGTGGTATCCCAACCGATATTCACCCTAAAACCAAGAAAAGTACGGTAGAAACCGTTCTTACTGTGCTGCACGCCGGTGGTAAGTTTGGTAGTGGCGGTTATAAAGTTTCCGGTGGCTTGCACGGTGTAGGTTCCAGCGTTGTTAACGCGCTCTCAACTCGATTTTTCATAAAGGTCTACCGCGATGGCAAGGTCCACGAGCAAGAGTATGAGCGCGGTGTGCCTAAGGCTCCTCTCAAAGTCACGGGCAAGACCGACCTTAAGGGTACTGAGATCACCTTTTATCCGGACGAGACCATCTTTGAAAGTATTAAGTTCAACAATGAAACCATTCTGGACCGCTTGCGACACGCCGCCTACCTAACCAAGGGTATTCACACCACGTTCGAAGATGAGTCTAGTGGCCAGCGCTATGGTTTCTACTTCGAAGGCGGTATCCAGAGCTATGTGAAGCACCTGAATCTCGGTAAAGACGTCATCGACGAAGATGTTTTCTATGTTGAAAAGAAAGTTGATGAGAGCGAAGTTGAGATTGCCTTACAGTATTCTGATGCCTTTAGCGAAACCGTCAAAGCCTTTGCCAACAACGTATATAACCCCGATGGCGGCACTCACTTGACTGGTTTTCGAACTAGCTTGACCCGCGTGATTAATGAATACGCTCGCAAGAACGGGCTTATCAAGGATAAGGAAGAAAACCTCACTGGCGATGACACCCGAGAAGGTCTGACCGCTGTTATTTTGGTTAAATTACCAGATCCACAGTTCGAAGGCCAGACCAAAAACAAGCTAGGAAACCCGGAGGTCCAAGGCTACGTTACTACGGTCATGAATGAGTATTTATCGTACTACCTGGAAGAACACCCGGCTGTAGCTCGCAAAATTGTGGGCAAGGTACTGCTGGCCGCCCGTGCCCGCAAAGCTGCCCGTGCTGCCCGCGAGAACATCATTCGAAAGGGTGTGTTGGAAGGCTCCGGCTTGCCGGGCAAACTAGCTGACTGCTCATCAAAGAACCCAGCAGATTCAGAGCTCTATATTGTAGAGGGCGACTCGGCTGGCGGCTCTGCCAAGGGCGGGCGAGACAGCAAGACTCAGGCAATTTTGCCGCTGCGCGGTAAGGTGCTCAATGTCGAACGAGCTCGGCTGGACCGCATGCTTGGCAACAACGAAATTGTGACGCTTATTAAAGCTTTGGGCGTGGGCATAGAAGAGCAGTTTAGTATGGATGGGCTGCGTTACCACCGGATTATTATCATGACCGACGCTGACGTTGATGGTAGCCACATTAGCACGCTGCTGCTGACATTTTTCTTCCGCTTCATGAAGCCAATTATAGATGGTGGGTACTTGTATCTGGCCAAGCCGCCGCTATTTGAGCTGGTTAAATCTGGCCGTAAATCCAGTGTCTTTATTTATGACGAAGGTGAGCTAGAAGACGTGTTAACGAGCACAATTGAGGCTCGCAAAAAAGAAGGTCTGAAGGTTGATAAGAGCGAAGATCGCATCAAGCAAGCTGGTTTTATCGAACAAAAGCGCTACAAGGGTCTTGGAGAAATGGATGCCGATCAGCTGTTTGAAACGACCATGAATCCGGCACAACGCGTGCTGGTTCAGGTGCGTGTAAACGATGCTGAAAAGGCTGATGCTATCTTCAATAAGCTTATGGGCTCAGAGGTAGAGCTGCGTAAAAACTTTATTCAAACCCATGCCAAGTTTGTAAAGGATCTGGATATTTAATATGGAACCAGACGCACCCAACAACGACCAAATTCCGGCTGAAAGTGTCAGTGAAGTGTTGCCAGAAGGCAATGTTTTTGAGGACGACGAAATCCTTGACTTGGATCACTCAAGAGTCGTAGAGCGCCGCCAAGTTGAGAATGTTATGGAAGAGAGCTACCTTCGCTATTCCATGAGTGTGATCGTGGCTCGAGCTTTGCCAGACGTACGTGACGGGCTTAAGCCGGTACATCGCCGCATCCTCTACGTCATGAACCGCATGGGTATTACGCCGACCGGAAAAACGGTTAAGAGCGCGCAGATTGTTGGTGAAGTTATGGGTAAGTACCACCCGCACGGCGACAGCGCAATTTATGAATCAATGGTGCGTATGGCCCAGCCATGGGCAATGCGCTACATGTTGGTAAATGGCCAGGGTAACTTTGGTTCGATGGACGGCGACCCAGCCGCTGCATACAGGTACACCGAAGCCAAAATGATGAATTACGCCGACGCCATGCTCAGCGACATCGAAAAAGAAACAGTGCCGTTTCGCGATAACTATGATGGCACGCGCCAGGAACCAGAAGTCTTGCCGGCCGGTCTGCCAAACCTACTGCTGAATGGCCAAATTGGTATTGCCGTAGGCATGGCAACTAACATCCCACCGCATAACTTGAACGAAATTGTTGATGCCACTATCACACTCATAGACAAGCCCGATGCTACGCTGGATGACCTGTTGGAACACGTCAAAGGTCCCGATTTTCCAACCGGTGGTATTGTCTACGGACGTGATTCTATTCGTGCAGCCTTCGCAACAGGTCGCGGGGGTGTGGTGGTTCGAGGTGTTGCAAATGTCGAGGAAAACAATAAAGGCAGGAATCAGATAATTATCAGCGAAATCCCGTATGCTCTGAACAAAGAAAGCCTCATCCTTAAAATTGCCGACCTGGTCAAAGAAAAGAAAATTACCGGCATCAGTGACATTCGTGATGAAACTGCACGTGGCGAAGTCCGGGTGGTGATTGACCTCAAAAAAGATGCTTACCCCAAGAAAATTCTCAATCAATTATACAAACTGACGCCGCTGCAAACCAGCTTCCACTACAACATGCTGGCGCTCATTGATGGCATCCAACCACGTATTCTTGGTTTGCAAGACATCTTGCAAGAGTACATTAAGCATCGCCAAGTCGTGGTGCGCCGCCGCACTGAGTTTGAGCTGAAAAAGGCTAAGGACCGCGCACATATTCTTGAGGGCCTCAAGATTGCTCTGGATCACATTGATGAAGTTATTAAAGTTATTCGAGCTAGCAAGAGTAGTGAAGAGGCTCAAACCAACCTTATTAAGCAGTTCAAGCTGAGCGAAATCCAGGCAAAAGCTATTCTAGCTATGCAGTTACGGGCTCTGACTGGACTGGAGCGCCAAAAGATCGAAGATGAGCTGGCTGAACTTTTGAAAATCATTGCCGAGCTAGAAAAAATCCTGGCTGATGAAAAAGAAATCCTCAAGATTATTAAGTCAGAGCTACTTAAGCTACAGAAACAATTTGGTGACGAGCGCCGTACCAAAATTGTGCCCCAAGAACTGAACCGTATGAGCGACGAAGACCTCATTCCAGACGAACAAGTGGCCGTGACATTGACTAGCGCTAACTACATCAAGCGCAGCCCATTGGGTGAGTACAAGAAACAGGGCAGGGGCGGCAAGGGCCGCCGGGGCATGGCTACCCGCGAAGAAGATGTCATTGAACACGTCGTAAACGCCTCTACACACGACTTCTTGCTGTTCTTTACCAACAAGGGCCGGGTATTTAGGCTCAAGACCTACGAAGTGCCTGCAGTCGGCCTCAACGCCAAGGGCGTGGCTCTAGTGAATCTTTTGCAGCTGCAGCCAGAAGAAGTGGTTAGCAGCATCATCAACATCAGCAAGGGCGACAAAGAGGGCTACTTGTTTATGAGCACCGTACGCGGTGTGGTCAAGAAAACGGCCTTCGAACAGTATAAGAATGTCCGCTCCACAGGCCTGATTGCCATCAATCTAGACGACGGTGATGAACTCAAATGGATCCGCATGACGACTGGTGATGACGAAATCATTATTTCTACCTCGCTCGGCCAAGCTATTCGTTTCCACGAAAAGAATGTTCGTCCAATGGGCCGCGTGTCACGCGGTGTGCGCGGAATCCGCTTGCGCCCGGATGACCAAGTAATTGGCATGGATACCGTACAGGAAGGCTCTAGCATCTTTGTGATTAGCAAGTTTGGCTATGGAAAGCGCACCAAAGTTGACCAATTTACCCCGCACGCTCGTGGTGGAGTCGGCATCCGGAGCGCGGTCGTAAATAAGAAGACTGGCAACCTGATAGGTGTTAAAACACTCTCAGCTGAGGACGGGCAAGAGGTAATTATTATCTCCGCTCAGGGCCAAACAATTCGGCTTGGACTTAAAGACATTTCAGCCCTTGGTCGCGCCACCCAAGGTGTGCGCATCATGCGTCTAAATGACGGTGACGAAGTTGTATCCCTAGCTCTAGTAGACAAGAGCGAAGAACCAGAAGAAGACGAAGAACCCGCCGCCGAGGCTCCCAAAGAAGCCAAATAGCTTCTCGCTCATGCTTGCAAAGATTTAGTTGAAAAGTATAATTTCGCTCATGAGCGACGCAAATCTTCCTGAAAAAATTATGCCAGGTGGTTTACCTATTGCTAGTCTAGGCCTGCCGGATTTTATTGGTGCTCGCTATGAAGTTGACCCTATTCTGCATCAAGTATGGCCGGATGGACAGCACGCCAACGATGCCAGAATTAGTTTTTATGATCCAGAAGATATTGTTCGAGAAAAATTGCGAGCAATTGCCCCAACGCTTGCGTGGGTGAGCTTTTACGCCCAAGCGATTGTTGAAATAAAGCATCAGACAGCTTCTATACCTGACATGCTCGGCAACACTTCTTCATCCGAAAGTTTGCAAGGTAAGAGATTCGAAGTAGCGGCGAGGCAATATGTAGTTGAGCGCAATGAAGATGGACTAGTGTTTCTCAACGAAGCTCAGATTATGGAAGAAGGTAAGCTCCGACCAGCTATGGAAGCATGGTTAGGTGCAATCGTGGGTCGGGGACGGTTCTCAAGTAACGAAATTGAACCCTTCGTACATTTGCTGTAACTAGCACAACCATTTTTGCTAAATTACCCCTTGACATAAGTAAACCCAACAGATAAGATTGAATGACGCTCTTTGAGGTGGCATATATTTTAAGTGTCTCAAG
>CAZVJS010000012.1:0-18425 GCA_964627365.1 uncultured Candidatus Saccharibacteria bacterium
CACTTACCTGAAGAGCCCGAAAGGCAATGAGCGCCGATTTTTTGGCATCATCAAGTGGATTATGCCTAGAGAGATTATGCAGTTCTGTGAGTTCACGAACTAGTGTGCTCTTATCCGGCATATCGTTAGCCAATACAAGCAATGAAAACAAATCCAGGATTGGAAATGGATGCTGCCAGTAGCGTTCGTCTAGGTTTTCTTCCTGACACTTCAGCAAAAACCGATACTCAACCGGATAACCATTGCTTACCAATACATAATCCGATGTTTCTTGCGCTCGCAAAAACCACTTCCAAAAATCCTCACGCAAATCTTTGTATGTTTTGTGTGTGCTCGGCATATCTTTTATGGCAGGCACTACGTTTTTCTCAACCCAAGAGTCAACAGGACCAACTATGCCAGTTCGGCCTGTAAATTGATCTAAGATATTGTCTGTGGCATCCATAACCACCGCACCGATTGCAAATACCTCGCCATGCAGCCCATTAGCTTCAAGATCAAAACAGAGAATTTTAGTCTTATCGCTTAGTGGCGGTGTTTTAGCCTGTTTAGATTGCATCATTTTTATCACGTGACCTAATCATATCGTTACACATATTCTTGAGAGTGTTCATAATTATACAGCAGACTCAGTGCTCAATTACGGGCATATGAGGCTCGGCAGTTGCCCGGGAAAGCTTTTTCAATAATTCAGTAAGTCCATGGGCAATAGCCTTTTGATCTGTTTCTTCAAACTCTAGACTATAATTCTTCACTTCTACCCAGGGCAACCAAGTATCAGAATTCTCACCTCGGAATACTTCAACCTTTTCATTCCGAGAATATAAAACAGGACCCGTCCCATGAACATGTTCCCATTTGTGATCGTGCTGCCCTCGTTCAAGCCAAGACTCCAACAACACGACGTTGTTACAATCTTGCCAAACGAAATATTCCTTAATATCAAGATGTCGCCCAAATGCCGCAGTCGATGTTATCTGATTAGAAATAATGTGCTGCGTTTTTCCTAGACCTGTATAGGTTTTTACCCCAAAAAGAACAAAAGACTCACTATCATCTTCCCAAATATGATGAAACGAATATCGATTATCATCCTGAAAGCCGAGACCTTCCATCTTCCGCATTTGCTCTGCTAATGTTTCCGCTTTCTCCCATTTATCTAATGCCTCAAGCAACTCAAGCTCAGCTACTGGAAAGTCTGGCACGTTTACTTCATTAATTGCTTCGTCAGGGCGTTCAAATTCAGGAAATTCAGAAGAGGACATAAATCCTACTTTGCAAATTCGATGGCGCGAGTTTCGCGAATGACGTTGACCTTGATAGTACCTGGGTATTGCATGGTGCTTTCGATCTTGGTGGCTATATCACGAGCTAGTTTAATGGCCGACAGATCATCGATGTCATTTGGCCGAACAAACACACGAACTTCTCGGCCAGCACTGATGGCATACGACTTCTCAATGCCCGGAAAACCATTAGCGACATTTTCGAGATCTTTCATGCGTTCTGCAAAGTTCTCGGCACTAATGTTGCGTGCACCAGGCCTGGAGGCACTGATTGCATCAACCACTCGCACAATCAGGGCTACCGTGGTGGTTGCTTCCATATCGTCGTGATGGGCTTCTGCTGCATGAGCAACCTCTTCTGGTACGCCATATTTGCGTAAGATCTCACCACTAATGTGGTGGTGTTTGCCTTCAATTTTGTGTGTCAGCGCTTTGCCTAGGTCATGAACAAGGGCGGCATATTTGGCAGTTTTTACATCGGCGCCTACTTCTTCGGCAATAATGCCAGCAATGTGTGCCATTTCGGTACTGTGCTTCAAAACGTTCTGGCCATAACTGGTACGGAACTTCAGCTCACCCAGGTACTGGATGACTTCCTTTGGAATGCCAATAATGCCCACTTCTCGGGCAGCGTCTTCACCAGCACGGATTACTTCTTTTTGAACTTCTTTTTGGGCTTTTTCAACAACTTCTTCAATACGACCCGGGTGAACCCGTCCATCTTTGAGCAGCATCTCCAGAGCCTGGCGAGCAATTTCGCGGCGAACTGGATCAAACGAACTCAAGATGATCATACCGGGTGTGTCATCAACCATAATGTCGACACCAGTAGCACGTTGCAAGGCCTGGATGTTACGGCCCTCTTTACCAATAATGCGGCCCTTCATTTCTTCGTCTTCTAATTTGACTGCCGTAACAGTACGCTCGGCTGTAACTTCACTGGCCATACGTTCCATGGCACCAACCAGGATTGCTCCAGCTTTTTCTTCTGCGTTTTCTTCAGCTTCGACCTGTAACTTGGCTATGAGTCCCGTGAGGTCGCCCTTAATATCACGCTCGGTCATTTGCATTAGTTTTTCGGCAGCATCTTTCTTGGTCAGCTTGGCAATCTTCTCGAGCTTATCTTGCTGCTTGGTACGAATATCACGAATCTCATTTTTTAGTGACTCAACTTCGTCCTCACCCTTGCGCAGAGATTCGCTGCGTTTGTCTAGGTCGTCCAGCTTTTTGTCTAAGGCTTCTTCGCGGCCCAGTAAACGCTGCTCGACATCTTTATATTCTTTGCGGCGGGCTTGATCTTCTTTGCGTGCATCGTCAGACAATTTTATGGCTTCTGCTCGGGCTTCTTCTAGTTGTCTTTCGGCTTCTTTTTTGGCTTTTTTGAGTTCTTTCTGGGCTGCATCTTGTGCAGAGCCAACACGTTTTTGGCTAACGACTGTAGCGCCACCAAAACCTATACCAATACCAACCAAAGCTAGAACTATGGTTACTGGTTCCATACTAATCCTTCCTATCGTGCAGATTGGACGGTTACATCACTATCACTTCATTAGTAGCCGTGCCGATCTGAAAATCGAATGTATTTAATAAATCTGAATACCGGATTTTGCTCCCAAAACGTCTGCAAATCCTATCTAAATAATACGACGTATCAAGGATTTCCACAACTACTTACGTGGTTGGGTAATGTTGGCGTCAGCGCCATACTCGGGCATGGCAACAGTTTCGTTTTGGCCGCCTTTGATCCGCTCTAGACCACTTTGGATCCAGTTTTCTCCGTGTGAACTCACGATTGGGACAGTAAGGCTGTAGGATAGTGTGTTCCCGACAGTTAGACCAATTCGCAGTCCTGTAAAACTTCCGGGCCCTTTGAAACACACAATTCCTTCCAAGTCATGCCAATCTTTTTTGACTGACTTCAAAAGGGCTTCGATTTTTTTATGAATCGTTTGTGAGAGTTCACGGTGCGCTTGCCAAGTTTCGTAGGTTAATTGCATTTCATTGTCGTACAAGCCAATTTCGGCTTCGGGCTTATCGGTTCTGATGGTTAGGATCAACATTAGACAAGCTCGCTTAACAAATACTTAAGTTTTTCAGGATACGTAAATTGTAGATCGCGAGTTGTTTCGCCGGTGGTTTTGATGGCTATTGAAAGCCTTTCGTGTGGCAGAACCCCTGCCACTACATCCGCCCACTCTATTACCACCACACCAGCCGAATCCTGAATTGCTTCCTGGAGTTCATGCTGCATCACACCTGCCTCATTCAGGCGGTAAAAGTCGAAGTGATACAGTGTGAGGTCTTTCGCGTAATATTCACGGCTCAGCGTAAAAGTTGGGCTGGCCACTTTGTCTAGACTACCCATTCCACGCGCTAGTCCACGCACAAAAGCCGTCTTGCCACCACCCAAATCACTGATGAGTTCAATGACCTCCCCGCCTTTAAGCTGCTTGCCGAGCTGGCTGCCTAGATCCTCGGTTTCGGCGGAGCTTGCTGAGTGTGTTTGCCACGTCTTGTCGGTACTCATATGCTGCGTATAGTAACGCGGATACCCCGACCCCGACAAGGATAGTCATATGCAGAGGTGCTTGCTCCTCCTCACCCCCACTAGCTTGTCCCGACGATTTTTTAGCTGCTTTGGCGGAGGTTTTCTTGACAGCTGGAGTTTTGGCCTTTGCCTTAGTCTTAGCCGTGGCTTTTTTGGTTGTTTTAGCGGCAGCGGTCACTAACGGTGGTGCTACGTAGATATTGGTTGTAGCCGGGGTTGGTGTGGCCGTCCAAACCCATGCTCCGTCAATCAGAGCCCAGGCTTGTCCTTCTGGTGCATCTTTATATGGATCAGTCGTGGAAATAATCTGCCCATTGGGATCTACCAAATGCGCTTGGCCAGCACTATTTGCCAATGTCAGTGGCGAGTTACCACTACTAAATACACGGTATTCATGTGGCTCAATACTGCCTGATGGAATAACGTAACTATAGGCGTAGGTGCTGCCGGCTTCTATTTTATAACCACTTAAATCAACCGCTTGATCGCCTGCGTTATAAAGCTCAACGAACTCATCTTCTTCGTCAGTTTCTGGGCTAGCTGGGTTGGGCAAAAGTTCGATAATCTGTAAATTAGCCTGGGCACCATTCACGCTTGTTTCTGTTTGCTGACCAAGAACCTGTGCTGAGGCTGCAAATTCAGTTGGCTGTGAGCTATTACTGGAAGCTGCGACCGTTGCATTATCTAGCCCTGGTGTGGGGTTTATCCAGCGCCATCCGTCGTCAAAGCGCGCCCATGTCTGGCCTTCGGGTGCATCTTTGTATTGAAAAGTTTGAATGGCTTCAAAGTTACCGCTCAAGTTCAGCCTACCGAAACTTACGGTATTGGTATCACTGTTTTTGAGGCTGAGTGCCTTAGTGGTTTCGCCGTTACTAAACTCATTGAAGACGGGTAGTTCTCCAGGATTAACAAACACATCGGCCCCAAATTGATACAAGCTCCCGTTGACCGAAACTGCACAGGCAGCCAGACTTACTGGCTTATCAACCAAGCTTCTCAGTTCTATCCATTCATTTCCGGCGTCATCGCCGACTGGGTTTGGTAAAAGTTCATTGATTACTACACTGCCGCAATCATCAGCTATTGGTTGGTTAGCTGGTGCTTGAGCAACCAATGGCGTAGTAGTTAGTTTATTGGCACTTCCAATAGTTGGCGAGTAAGTAGCCTTCCAGCCACTAGAAAACTTGGAATAACTTTGACCGGCCAATAGTACTGGCTGCGTCAGCTTAGATCCACTAGTCGAAAGCGGTTCGTTGACGGCTCCATAATAACTTGAGGAAATAAACTGGAGGTCATTTGCTCCATCAGAAACAAGTGGAATCACAACCGCTTGGTTTTGCAGATCAATAACATTTTGGATTACGCTTAGTCCGCTGCCAACTCCCAGGTCACCTGCCGCAAGTCTATATAACTGGCCATTGATTTGCATAGGGCAATCTTGATCAACGCTCGCACTGGTTGATTTTAGAATTTCCAAGCCGGGTGTCAGATCTTTGCCAGATTCATCAATGGCGAATGGCTGAATTTCGTTGAGTGCCAGACCGTTACAGGCGTGGTTATTAATTACAAAGTCGGCGGCATTGTTACCGGTGTCGACAAAGCTACCATCACTCAGTTGCTGACGCGTAATTGATGAGCCGGGACTATGTCTGGGCGCAACAGTGCCCGTGAAGCCGGCCTTGGTTATGGTTCCCCAGTTTACTTCATCAAGTATGGTGCCTGATTTTACAAGCTGAAGGGTACCGCCATCATCGGCAAACGCTAGACCTGTTGGGAACGCGGTTAGCGTAGGGTTAGCCGCTTGCAGCCCTGAACCCACAAAAGCACTCAACATGTGGGCCGGCAGAATACCACTCAAAGTAATGGTCTTTGAGTTCGCCGTGCCTCCGGCGGTTATATATTTAATAATCGTACCGCTCAGGTTAATGGGCAGTGCGGTATTGTTGGCAATCACGACATAATCTTCAGTGGCACTATTAAGTCCGGTTGATTGCACTTCAATAATACATAGCTCACATGCTGCGGTTTCTGCTAAGGAATTATGAGGCAAGACTGAAATACAGACAGCAGCTGCAATGGCAAACGCAGCAGATAAATAAGATACTCGCCTCCAACTCACTAAACTCATACGCGCATTGTAAAAGCAGCCACCGAGCGATTCAATAACCCTCAAGCTTTATTCATCGAAAATTCATTTTGGATGGGTTATAACGGATAAGAAGCGAAGTTCTAGGGTATACTTAAGTGGTTATGCTACAGCTGAGTAAAGCGATCTTGGGAAGACCGGTTATGAGTCTGCGTACCGGTGGTCAAATAGCCACTGTTGTGGGCACCATTATTAACCCAAACAATCTCAAGATTGAAGGTTTGTACTGTCACGATTCCTTGGACAAAAAACAGACGCTTGTGCTGCTTTATCAGGATATTCGTGATGTGATTGCCCAGGGAGTAGTAGTAAACGACCACGATGTACTGAGTGAACCGGACGAGCTAGTTCGACTCAAAGACACCATGAAGTTAAATTTTGAGCTCCTTGGAAAACAAGTAGTAACTGATAAAAAACGTAAACTTGGTAAAGTAAACGACTATGCGTTTGATTCCACTACGATGTTTATCCAAAAGTTGTATGTCTCACAATCTCTTCTAAAAAACTTCAGTACGGGCGGAATTAGCGTGGAACGTGGTCAAATTATTGAGATAACCAACCGTAAAATTGTGGTTCAGGATCCTTTGCAGGGCGTCCCTGCTACCGCAGCTAGTGCTGTCTAAGTTCGTCCAATGCTGTTTTTATGTCACCGTAATTGTAACCCTGGCGAACCAGGTATTGCATGAGCTTGAGGTCATCTTGGTAGCGAGTTTGTTTACGTTTACGCTCAATGAGTTCTTTCAATACATCTAGCTCATTTGTTTCATCTTCTTCTAAAACTTCCTGGACAATGTCATCTGACACTCGCTTTTGGCGAAGTTCCTGTTGCAAACGCCGTTTGCTTGTAGCTTTTAGCAAACGGCGATTCGATACCCAGGCTTCAGCAAAGGCTTTGTCATTAACATAACCTCTTTCACTTAACCTGTTAAGTATTATTTGGATGGCGTCTTGGTCGTAGTCTTTGCGTTTTAAATAATCTTCCAGTTCCCACCGGCTCCTCTGTCGGCGAGCAATCAAGTTCAGCGCCCGATCGTAGGCTTTGTCTAGCACCGCCTTTTGCCTGAGATTCTCTAATTCATCCGTACTAAACTCTTGGCCAATTCGAAGACCGGTGTTCAAAAGCTCCGTCTCGCCCAGCGAAAAAGCATACTTTTCGTCAACGTAAACCGAATAGCGATCTTGCCGCTTTACCTGCTGCTTAATATCAGAGATCTTGGGCATCTGTCTCAGCTTCAGCTGATTGTTCTTGAGAAGGCTCAATTGTCTTATTAAATCTATGCGCTGCTTTAAATTCTCTTATCCTACCCAAGCTTTCATTCAATTTTGCCTGAAGTTCCGGTGATAGTTTATGGTTGGGATTAAGCAGTCTACCCCTAGTTATTCTGGAAGTAATTATTCCATCCGTGACATTAATGGATATCACATGCCCGCCGTCAATCGAATGTGGACCATCAGCCAAAGTTGTGCTTGCTCCAGTCGGAAACTTTTCTGTGTAAGGAACAGTTGCTTCTGTTTCTCCATTTATTGGTTCTCTGGCAGTGTAGTCAGGTCCAGCGTTCATCTTACTCTTCCTTGGCGGCGGCTTCGGTTACCTTTTTTGCAATCTCTTCTTCTACTTTGGGGTTACTCTCCAGGTATTTCTTGGCAGCTTCTCGCCCTTGGGAGATTTTTTCGCCTTTGTAGGCAAACCAGGCGCCGGATTTTTCAACAATGCCCTTCTCGGTCGCCAGATCCAGAATATCGCCCGACCTGCTAATGCCTTGGTTGTACATAATGTCGAACTCCGCCTGGCGGAAGGGTGGTGCAATCTTGTTTTTGACCACCTTTACGCGAGTGCGGTTACCGATAACTTCTTCTCCCTGCTTAATCTGAGCAATGCGGCGGATATCCATCCGCACACTTGCGTAAAATTTTAGGGCATTGCCACCAGTGGTTGTCTCTGGGTTACCAAACATCACACCAATCTTCATTCGGATTTGGTTGATGAAAATCACGGTGGTCTTGGAACGAGAAATAACACCAGTCAGTTTACGTAGGGCCTGGCTCATCAGCCGAGCCTGCAAACCCATGTGGCTGTCGCCCATTTCGCCCTCGATCTCGGCACGAGGTACCAGAGCTGCTACTGAATCCACAACAATTAGGTCTACTGCGTTGGAACGAACCAGGGTTTCGGTGATTTCTAGAGCCTGTTCACCATTATCAGGCTGTGATAGCAAGAGATTCTCGACATCCACGCCAATACGCTTGGCGTAACCAGGATCTAACGCATGCTCAGCGTCAATAAATGCGGCTGTGCCACCACGCTTTTGTACTTCGGCGATAGCGTGCAGAGACAAGGTTGTTTTACCTGAGCTTTCCGGACCATAAATTTCAACAATGCGGCCTTTTGGAATACCCCCACCAAGCGCTAGATCAAGGCTAACGCTACCTGTGGGTGTTGTGTCGACATGAGCCTTATAGCCCTCACCCAACTTCATAATTGAACCTTTGCCGAACTGTTTTTCGATGGAATCCAAAGCTAGACCTAGAGCTTTACTCTTGCCCTCGGTTGCTGCGGTTGTTTTGCTGTCTGCCATTCCTTCTCCCCTCTGTAAATTTAGTCTTAGAGATCCACCGGTTCTTATCCTTATTATAGCAAGATCTGATGAATCATGTTGATGCAGTCCGGGAAATGCGTAGCGAGACACCTCCGCACGACAGATGTGGTAAGCTCCGCCACCACATATGGAGCTCAGGACAGTGTCGAGCCACGCATTTCCCGGACTGACTCCTGCATTTTATCGCACCTTCCTTGTGATAAAATGAAATTAACATGAATTTACCAAAAACAGGGGGCGGGCAATGCTTATGGCTTTCCTATATAATGTGGAGTAATCGCCATGCGTATATCTGATGCCTTAGTCGAAAAACTGCTCAAACACAACAAAGTCAGCGATGAACAAATCAAAAGCTTACACGAGCAGGAAAAAACCGAAAAAAAACCACTCCAAGATTTGGTTATTAAGAACAACTTGCTCAGTGAAAAAGAACTCACCAAATTGTACGCCGGAGAAGTTGATGTTCCCTTTGTTGAGCTCAACGCCAAAGAAATAAAGCGCGAGATTCTGAGACTTATTCCAGAGCGAATTGCCCGTCAATACAAGGTAGTTTTGTTTGCTGTCGAAGATGATGGCAGCAAATTACTGGCCATGGAAGATCCTGACGATATTCAAGCCATTAACTTCTTGCAAAAACAGCTCGGTACTGACGTAAAGGTCCACGTAGCCACCGCCAGTAATATTGCGACAGCACTAGATCAGTATCGTGGCAACATCAGCAGCGAACTGACCAAAGTCATTTCGCCCGAAGATCAGGCTGAAGAGGTTGACGAAGAGGTTGACGAAGAAGATTTGGCCGAAGATTCGCCAATTGCCCAAACCGTAAATTTGATCATTGAATATGCCGTAACCCAGGGTGCCAGTGATATCCACATTGAACCGCGCGAAAACTACGTCTTGGTGCGTTACCGCGTCGATGGCGTACTGAAAGAGGCCAACAAACTGCCAAAAAAGGTACTCGGTGCCCTAGTTTCTCGTATCAAGATTCTTTCAAACCTCAAGATTGACGAACGACGCGCCCCACAAGACGGCCGCTTCAAGATTCAGATTGGTAGCCAGGTCTTTGCCCTGCGCGTATCCACCCTGCCCACGGTAGATGGCGAAAAAGTGGTCATGCGTATTCTTAATGAATCATCAGGGGCAGCCACACTCGAGGATCTGGGTTATTGGGGAACAGCACTTCAGACTATTAACAAGGCTATCGTGCAGCCGCACGGCATGATTTTGGTAACCGGTCCGACTGGCTCTGGCAAATCAACCAGCCTGTTTAGCGTACTAAGCATGCTGAACAAGCCAACAGTTAATATTTCAACTGTTGAAGATCCGGTTGAATATCGCATTCCCGGCACCAACCAAACCCAGGTTAACCCAGCTGCAGGTATGACCTTTGTAAATGGCCTACGCGCCCTTCTGCGACAAGATCCAAACATAATCATGGTTGGTGAGATTCGTGACTCTGAAACTGCCAACCTAGGCATTCAGGCAGCCCTGACTGGCCACTTGGTATTTTCGACACTCCACACCAACAATGCTGCAACTTGTTTGCCGCGTCTGCTCGACATGGGTATTGAACCATTCCTCATAGCCAGCACGGTTAGAGCTGTAGTTGGACAACGTTTGGTGCGACGCTTGTGTGTAGACTGCCGTGAGTCCTATGAACCTGATGAGCCAGTCCTAAAGCAGCTTGGCGAAATTTTCCACACCAATGAAGCGGCCACCATGAAACGGGTTCACGAACTCGAGACATCCGCCCTAGAAGGTGGTGTTGGTAAAACTAATACTTCCAAAGTAAATAAAACTTCCCCGGCTGAACTGAGTACTACCGAGACAAAAATTGTGCGTCTTTGGAAAGTTCACGATGGTGGCTGTGAAAACTGTGGTCACATTGGTTATAAGGGACGAATGGGTATCTACGAAGTGCTCGACAGCACCCCAGAGCTTCAAAAGCTGATAGTTGGCAGTGCAACCAGTGACATCATTCAACAAGAAGCCATAAAATCTGGCATGATAACCATGCAAATGGATGGCTTTATTAAAGCCCTGCGCGGACAAACTACTGTTGAAGAAATTTTGCGCGTAACGTCAGAGAAGTAATTTTAGACATGCGATTTACTTACACAGCTACCAACAAAGACGGAAGAACAATCTCTGGTGCTGCCGAAGCCTCAAGCAAAGAAGCCTTGGTTGCCAACCTCACCAAACAAGGTGTCCATCCAATTATTGTTAAAACTGATAACTCCAGGAGTGGTGGCTTTAACCCTTTCAAGCGCAAGAAAAAGGTTAAACTCAAAGATCTTGTCGTCTTTACACGGCAGCTCTCCACTATGATCTCTGCTGGTGTTCCACTAACCCGCTGTTTATCAACGTTGCAAAGTCAATCGGATAGTAAGTATTTTGCAGAAGTTATTGCTGGTATCACCAAAGACGTCGAAGGTGGTGCACCTCTAGCTGATTCATTCGAAAAATATCCCAATGTGTTTTCTGAAGTTTACATCAATATGGTGAGGGCCGGTGAGGCAGGCGGTATTTTAGATGAAATTTTAAAGCGGCTTTCCAACCAAGTTGAGCAAGATTCCAGCATGCGCAAGAAGATAAAAAGTGCCATGACCTACCCAATTATCATTCTTTCCATTACCGTCGTTGCTTTCTTTGGCATCATGCTTTTTGTGATACCCAAGATTGGTAAAATTCTGACTGATTTAGGTGGCCCTGATGCCAAACTGCCGATATACACCCAAGCTATGCTGGGGCTTAGTAACTTCTTAGTCGCCCCAAGTATCATCCGGATCATACCTGGAGTCAGTGCGATTCCTGGCGTAAACCACGTACCAAACGCTATTTTTATTGTTGCGGCACTTTTTATAGCTTCGATTTTCTTCAGGCGTTACATAAAAACCCCTAAGGGAAAGTACCAATTGCATGCACTTTTGCTACGTATACCGGTACTTAAAGGCATAATTGTTAAAATTGCGGTTGCCCGTTTTTCTCGAACCTTTGCCTCACTTATGTCGGCTGGAGTGGGGGTGCTTGATGCCCTAGAGGTAACAGGCGATGCTATTGGAAACAAGGTCCTTCAGGGCGAGCTTGAAGAGGCAGCCAAAGAAGTTAAGAACGGTAAACAACTATCAGAACCGCTCAGCAAAAGTAAGTTCTTTCCACCAATCGTGAGCCAAATGCTTGCTGTTGGAGAAGAAACTGGCCAAATCGATACTATCCTAGTTAAGGTAGCCGATTTCTACGAAGAAGAGGTCGACGTAATGATTGATGGGTTAAGTTCTCTTATTGAGCCACTGATGATTATTGTTTTGGGAAGCTTCGTCGGCTTGATTGCCGCCAGTGTAATGGGCCCAATAGCTAGCCTTAGTAAGAACATCGGCAACAACTAAACGCTTCCGGGGGTGTGGAAAGAGTTTGGGAAAAAGCTTGACCTCTTGACGCTTATGGTTATAATCAACATCAGATGCTTGATACATAAGCACTCATTGCTTGCTTCGTAAGATTCAGGCACAAACAAAATAACATAAGGAGGGTGGGTCCTCATGATCTCACTAAAAAGTAAACAAAGTGGTTTCACCATTGTGGAACTATTGATCGTGATCGTCGTTATTGGTATTTTGGCAGCTCTTGTCATTACAACCTTTACCGGCATTCAACAAAAGGCTCGTAACACCGAGCGACAAACTGATATTAAGGCTATCCACGGCCAGGTTGAAGCGTACTACGCCCAAAATGGTAAGTACCCAACCACAGGCAACCTTCAGGATGGTGCTTGGATAACAGCTAACATGAAGGGTCTGGACGCCGAAGCGCTGCATGATCCTAAGGGCGCTGCTGGCAACGATGTTAGCGGAACCGCCGGTGCTAATGTCTATGGTTATGCTGTTACACCAGCAAACTGTGACAACGGTTCTAACGGTGACTGTACTGGCTACACCTTGACCGCAACCTACGAAGGTGGTGGCACATTCACAAAGACTGCCTTGAACTAAACCAAAGCATTCTTAAGTTAAAGACCCCGGTATCAACTGGGGTCTTTTAGGTTATAATAGATAAGCATAAGTAGTAAATATGAAACTCCCTGTTTTTAAGCTAAAACAAAAAGGTTTTACCAGTGTCGAACTCATTCTGGCATCGATTATTTTTCCTATGATCGTAATTGGTATTTCCAACGGTTATGATGCAGTGCGTCGTTCTTATACTGTTTCTAAGCAATTAAACGAGATGTATGCAGTGTTGAGCGCCTGCCCCGAGATTGACCGCGCCCTTCAGTATGACTCCGTCACCAGCTTGACGAACTGTTTTCCAAATAACACATTCCAGGCAGAAGGTGGTAGCGGCAACCTGATAACATACACGCCAACCCTTTCAGTAACCAACACTAGTTCTCTAGCAAACACTGATCCACTTTACTCTATCCCAGATTCAAAGGTTATCGATATTAGTGTCGGCTTTCAGCATAGTTCAGCGCCACCCCTTGAACTCAGAATGCTTATCACCAGGAATGGGATTGGCCAGTTATGAAGCTGAACCAAAACGGTTTTACGCTGCCGGAGCTTATTTCCGTCATGGTTGTCAGTGCACTTTTTACCGGGTTAATTCTATTTTTTATGATCAGCTACTGGCGCTACGGATATTTGCTTGAGGCCGACCTAGACACGCTAATAACCCGATTAAATGCCGGCGACGTATTGCGAGAATCGCTTGGCTCGTCAGCCGGACTTATTTCACAAAATAGTCTTCCAGATTCCAACACAAATAACCCCGACCCTGTCTATGCTTCTAATTTGTATTGGATACCTATTCACGCTGTTCCAGGAAATACCGCCACCCCCGCCAGCGGATCGACTACCCCACTGATGTATTTCCGTGGTCTAAGTATTAATACCTCGAAGAGTGTAATTATGAATGGAACACAGCCGTATGAGGACGAATTTGTACTCTATTTAGATGGTACAAGCAAAAGTCTCAAAATGCGTTCTATCACCAATACGTCGGCCACCAGTAACAGACTACTGAGCAGCTGCCCACCAGCAACTGCCTCCTCAACCTGTCCTGCTGATAGGGTAGTAGCCTCAGATATTGCCTCCATAGATACTCGCTATTTCTCTCGGGCCGGTAATGCCATTGACTACACTTCTTCATTCGACACCACCACCAATACTTACACCGGGCCTGATTTTCCAGTAGTTGAAGTCGTTGAGCTTACCTTACATCTGTCCAAAAAACCGATTTTCCAGAAGAGTTATGCCACAACCAACACCACAATTATTCGAATAGCATTGAGGAACACATAAGATGCGTCAAAAAGGTTCAATCATCGTTTCCATACTTGTTGTCACGCTTTTCCTATCAGCCACCCTTTCTGGTTTGGTAGTGCTAGCCAATAGTAATTTGGCCAGGGCGCGGGGTAGGATTTTGCAACTACAATCTCAATATGCCGCTGAGTCTGGCGCCGATGCCGCCATTGCCGTTCTGAACAGTGGAAATGAAACATATACCGGCACCACGAGTGAGGTGCAGGTACTAAACAATGTTCAATATAAATCCACCTATTCAGTTTCAGTCGTAGCAGGTAGTGACAGCAAGGAAAAAATAATAACTGCTACGGGCAAAGTATATGTTCCCAAGACTGCTACGACAGCTCAATTTAGCAGGCAAATTGAAGTGGTGGCCCAACGAACCTCATCGTCAACTAGCACCGGTCTTCTAAGTCGCAATATTATTGAGCTAGCTAGCAGCGTGAAGGATGTCAAAACCAAAGATTTATTTGTAAACGGCTATATCAATATGACTAAAAACGTAAACAACCTGATTGCCGAAAATATCACCGTAGCAGATAGGCTGACCAGTGCTAGTAACTGTTCAATAGCTGGTACCGGAACACTAACAAAACCAACGTCTTTTACCACCCCTGGTCAAACCAAAACAAAAATTACCGTAGCCTACAACAACTGCATCAGCCCACCGGGAAACGCCAGCAATACGAACTTCGACGTACTGGCCAACCAAACAACCATTTCCAAAGTCTCTTCCACCTACATTCCTTGGTCTCAGTATATGAATAATTCATACCAAAACTCTGCCGGTGGTTGTAACGACTGGACAACCGGTTCTTCACCACGTGACATCCCAAGTACAGGTAACACCAAAAAGACTCACTACCCAGACAGCGGAACAAATGTGAGCACATCCTGTGGAACCACGGGTGATCTAGCACTCGGTAGTAACCAGTACAATATTCGCGACCATACCCACATACGAGCAAACCTATGCGCCGCTGCTGCCTGCTCACCCACTTTCTACAACCCAGATACCGGAGCAGCCGGAATTAAGTTTGTTTTTATAGAAGGAACAGTAAATTTTGACAGTGTAAAGACGGCATCGGGCAGTGGCCCAATTGTATTCGTAATTTATGGGGCCGATCCAGCATCAAAAGCCAGTGTTTGTCCGTACGGTGGAGCTTTTTACCTTGGTAACGGCGGTAACTCAGCGGCGCCGGCTGCTTACTTCTTGTCAATGAATGGCGTGTGTCTTGATAAATCAAAATTTGGCGTTGATCCAGCCATGGGTGGATTTTCAGGCAAAAACATCTACATAGCCACCAATTCTGGTACGCCTTTTGATCTTCACATGGATCTCACCTTTCCCGTCAGCTCCATTCCAGTTGACCTATCGTGGCGAGCAGTTCGTTACCGAAGGCTTTAAGATGGGGTTACCAGAGAAAATGTGCTATAGTTACCGTAAGAAATATTGCTTTGATGGGCAAGCATGAATAACACATACTTCTACCAAGACAAACCATTGTTCGGCCTTGATATCGGCCATAGCACTATTAAAGTTATGCAGATTGAGGAAATTAACGGTAAATCCACAGTTAGCGGATATGGAGTTAATAAATTTGATTCGGCCGCTCTCAAGGACGGAGTCATCATCGATATTGAGTCGGTTGCTAAGTCAGCTCACGAACTTTTTAAAAAACACATCATTGGCGAAATCACTTCTCGTAGAGTGGCCGTAGCAATTCCTGCCACCCGTACGTTTAACCGCGTCATAAAACTGCCCAAGCTCTCGCAAAAAGAGCTGGCTGATGCGGTTGCAATGGAGGCAGAGCAGTACATCCCCATACCAACTGACCAGCTCTATATGGACTATACGGTTATAGCCGAAAACGAAAAAGAAATTGAAGTCTTTGCAGTGGCTGTTCCTAAAAAAATCGTTGACTCGTACTATCAACTTACCAATGTACTGGGTTTAGAACCGGTTGCCATGGAAACCACCATTAGCTCAGAAGCTCGGCTGTTTGTGCACACGGATCTTAGTGATGTTCCAACCGTGCTGATTGATTTTGGCTCTATTTCCTCAGATATCACTATTTTTGACAAAGCCCTGATTGTAACCGGAACGGTCAAGGGTGGTGGCGATGACTTTACGCGGAGTATTGGTGAAAAACTGGGAGTAACCCAGCAAGAGGCTCATGTTATTAAAACCAAATACGGGTTGAGCTACAGCAAAAAACAAAAGGATATCACGGCCGCTCTTGAACCTCTTTTGCAGGATTTGCTCAAAGAAATAAAACGTATGATCCGTTACTACGAAGAACGCTACGGAGAAAAAAGTAAGATTAATCAGATCGTGACCATGGGCGGCGGGGCTAATACACCAGGCCTCAGCGACTACATGACCAATGCTCTTCGCTTACCGGTGCGCATGTCGGACCCTTGGCATCATGTTGGGTTTTCCAAACTACAACCACCCGGCAATGTTGAGCGCTCGATGTATGTAACGGTTGCTGGACTGGCTTTGATAAATCCTAAGGAGATCTTCTCATGATCAATCTCCTACCGGCTGACGTTAAACAAAACATCAGCTATGCCAGGCACAACACTAAGTTACTGCGCTGGTCATTTGTTTTACTAATCAGTATTGCCGGTGCGGCTACTATTGTCTTGATTGGTTTATTCTATATCAACCAGTCAACCAAGAGTTATGCGGCCCAGGTTGAAAAAACCAAGGCTGAGCTAAACGCACAGAAACTTCCCGAGACACAGGCGAAAGTCGAAGATATATCGAGTAGTCTAAAGCTTGTAGTTCAGGTGCTGTCTCGCGAAATCTTATTTTCAAAGCTCATCAAGCAAATTGGGGCAGCTATTCCTGCAAAGGCAAGTTTAACGGGGCTCAGTATCAGCAAAGTGTCCGGAGGAATCGACCTCACAGCTGTTGCATCTGACTACAATACAGCTACACAAATCCAAGTGAACTTACAAGATCCGACCAATCAAATTTTTAACAAAGCAGATATCGTTAACATTAGCTGCGCCAGTAATGCAGTAGCCGATCCCAGATACCCATGTAATGTAACTATCCGCGCTCAATTTGCATCAAACAATCCCTTCCTTTTCATTAATACCAAGGGGACTACCAAGCCATGAATAGCAAACGTGTCTTCTTCTTGATGTGCGCAGTGGTTGGTATCTTGCTTATTGCCACCGTTGGTATAGTTATTGCTGGTAATCAGATGCTTCACAAGAAGGCTAGTAGCCTTACAAGCTACAAACTGGATAATAAGGTCCTTGACGAACAGCAGAGCTCGCTAAACCAAGCCAAAAAAGACATTGAAAAATATTCCGATCTTGAAAAGATTGCCAAATCGGTTGTACCCCAAGACAAAGATCAAGCTGAAGCAGTACGAGAAATCGTGAAGATTGCTGCTGACAATGGTATTTTTCTGAGTAATATTAGTTTTCCAGTATCCACCCTTGGCCAAACTGCGCCCAAGGCAAGCTCAACTGATCAGTCATCAAGCAGCTCTTCAGCCACAGCCAGCAAAGCTCCTCCAGTAACGCAAGTACAGGCGGTTGACGGCATACCGGGTGTCTACACCCTCCAGATCACCATGCAACAAGATTCTAATAAACCTGTTACTTATGACAAATTCATTAGCTTCTTGACTGGGTTGGAGCAAAACAGACGCACTTCTCAAGTTACCAATATAACCGTTACTCCCAATCCTGGTGATCGCAGTAAAATAACCTTTGGCCTGACCGTGCAGGCATATATAAAGCCATGAGTAAAAGTCTCAACATCAAATCTCTGATTTCCAAAGCCACTTTGTTGCTACAACAAATGCGGCAGTATTTACCGCTAATATTTATTGTAGTTTTGCTGGGTCTCTACGGATTCTTGGTCTTCCAGATCAACAGCGTAACTAGCGCCGAGCCAACGGATGATGCAGTTACTGAAAAGCTACAAACTGTCCAACGTCCAAAAATCGACCAATCAACCGTCGATAAACTCCAGCAATTGCAAGACAACAGTACTGAGGTTCAAACGCTTTTCAAAGAAACCCGCGACAACCCCTTCCAAGAATAGTGGCTAATTGCCGTATTTTTCGACGTAATTCTCGTGCGCTTGTGTTATTAATTGGGCGTAATAGTTTGGTTTAGGTACATATGTAAAGGCTGGGTTGGCCATTTCTCCCGCTGTTTCGGTTACTAAGCTGCCGTAATCAAACAGACGCGGCAAGATTCCCTTTTGGCTAACCGTGGCATCTTCGACATTACCAATACCAAGTTGCATGACACGCCGATTAAAGATGCTAACGTACATAACTTCGGCAATTTTCTCATTGGTCACAAATACCACGTTGCTCTGATACAGAATCGCGGTGATAAGTGTAATAACAAGGCTAAGCACTCCGAGCAGCAAACCAACAGCGATAATTATGGTCCGGAGTGTACCCGAACTATCAACCACATCTCCACCTACGCTACCCAAACTCATACCAAGCACTGCAGTTGAGGCAACAATGGTAGCCGTAATCAAAAACCCTGTCAGCCAAATAAACACCA
>CAZVJS010000013.1:0-15529 GCA_964627365.1 uncultured Candidatus Saccharibacteria bacterium
AAACCCCGTCTCAAGTTTGGAAAACTTGCATATTAACCGTTATACGAATCCCGCCCGGACAGATGTGATTATATCAAACTAATAGTCTTTAGAGCTGGATCCAGACAACATCGTCAATGTAGACTAATGTGTTTGAGTTGGCCACAACGATAACCTGTAGGCTAGCTTTCTTGACGCTTACTGAGCTTGGTGCGTAGTTGAAGGCAACATTTCCAGCACCAATGGTATGTACGCCAGTCTTGTATTGTCCAGAGATCCAGTTGCCGTTTACATCGTATTCGTCAACGTAGAAACCGACTTCACCAGAACTAATCTGCTTTAGATTTACGTAGGTACTCAGGTTGTATGTCTTGGTTGAGTCAACAGTCACGATAGGTGAGAACAGGTGTGCGTTAGTAGTTGTGCTAACCATCTTGATAGAGTTGACGGGGTTATTTGGGCTGCCGTTGTTGGCGGAATCGGCGGTTACTACTCCAGTTTTATCAGTTCTCCAGCCGCTGGAAAGCCCTGCGTCAAACGTGCCATTGGCAACTAGGTTATTGACCACTGGTGGAGGAGTTGGTGCAGATGCAGACAGCGGGAACCACTGAGCATTGTCAAAGTAAGCGGTGATGCCAGAATTGACAGATGCAAACACTTGCAGGCTGGCACTCTTTACATTGGCAGTAGTTGGCTTGTAACTAAAGTTAATCTCGTTAGCCCAAACACTTCTAGCACCCGCCTTGAATTGTCCGGAAATCCAATTTCCAAAACCATCATATTCGTCCACGTAGTAGCCGAGTTCACCGCTAGTAAATGCGGTTACGTTGGCGTAACTCTTGAGCATATAGGTGGTGTTTGAATCAACAGTAACTTTTGGAGAAAACAGATGTGTTTCTTTGCTGGTAGCTACAAATTTGACTGAATTAGTTGGGTCAGGATAGTTACCATTACCACCGTTGTTAGCTGTTATGTTTGTGGGACTATCGGTTGTCCATCCAGTCAGGCCACTATTGAAGCTAGCGTTTGGCAACAGATTAGTATCACTAGTAACTAAACCGTTACTAACATTTACGACTGGAACGTTCTTGGACTTTATATAAGCCGCAATTTGGTCTAGTCCCGCAGTGCTGTATTCATAATCATCAGCCTTGTTACTTGCCTTTGTTTTAATGTCATGGAAGGTAAGAACTAGCCACTGGTTGTTCTTGATAGCGGTATCGATGTAGCTTTTTACAGTAGTGACCGATGTGTTGCCTTCGATGTGTTGGTCGCGGATAAGGTAGTCACTGTTTGGCCAGGTGTTGTAGCCGGTATCCTGGAAGCCGCGCATAGAACTGTAGTACTTGGCAATCTGAGCTAGGACAGTTGGGTTGTAATCTCCGTAAGGGGGTGCAAACGAAGTTGCATCAAAGCCATGAGCAGCTAAGTCGGCCTTGCTCTGAGTAAGCTCTTGGGTAACTTGGGCAGCAGTAAGCGGAGCAGGCTGTCCATCGGTTGCATCAAACGTTGCCAAATACGGGTGAGTGATAGTATGATCACCGATTTCCCAGCCGTAGGTATTTTTGAGCTGGGTAATTTGATCCCAGGTCATGTAAGATTTGTCGTTATCAGCCCGGCAAGTATTAGGGAACGTGACCATGCCAACACAACCAGTTGGAACGTACTCTGTTCCAGAAAAACCGTACTTAGCTAGTGTTGGGGCGGCTTGGGTTAGAGCACTGTTGTAAGCATCGTCAAAAGTGAATGAAACCTTTGCGGCGGGTACGATGTTTGTAGTAGCGGCATAGGCACGCATGGGTGCGGCCATTGGCAGAATAACCCCACCAAATAGAGCCAGCGACACGATGCTGGATTTAATAACTTTACGACGCACTGACTTGAGCAATGACAACATTACACCTCACCTCTTTAAAAAAATATCTAGGCCCACTTCTTGACAGATAGTATACAATGGTTAGGTCATTAAAGCAAGTACTTTATAATAAAATGCAACTTGTGCAAGGCTTTAGCATGATGGTATATGAGCGTCAATTTGTGCCAAAATCGGCCTTTAAAAGCCTTCTAACAGCGTAAGCAAGATGAAAAAGCATAATCATTAATAAAATATACTTTACAATATGTCATAATTAGTGTAGAATGCATAACCAGTATGATTCTGGGGTGGAGCCAGTAGTCATCCGACATTAATTAATGGGAGGATACACCTATGTACCAAGCAGTACTCGGTGCTACAACCGCAACTACAGCAGCTGTTGTTTTGCCAAACACTGGTAACAGCAAGCTTATGGCAGTTGTCGCTACTATTACCTTCGCCGTTGGCGTAGCTATCGTAGCAACCAGCGTTGTTCGTTTTGTTGCTAAAAAGGCAATCAAAGCGTAAGACGTTTTAAAGTAATGGGGAGGGGATGAACTATTTATAGTTTGCCCGCTCTCCATTTTTTATTATGAATAAGAGATATATTTTTACCATCGGAATGTTGTTTGTCCTAGCGGGCAGTTTGCTGGCCTACCAGCCGCTGACTGACTATTGGCGACTGCATCATCAGGGTCCGGCTGCTCAGGCACCTGCTCGTACTCCTCAATTGCTTGCGGAAACAAAGGTTAACGATGTCATAAAAGGCAAGCCAGTTCGAATTGTGATCCCAGCGGTTAATATTGATGTCCAAATTGAGGATGGTATTTATTATCCTAGGTCAAAGACTTGGTCACTCAGCTTAACCAAGGCAGAGTATGCCCTTATGACGCCAGAGCCCAACAACCAAGGTGGTAATACTTTTATCTATGGTCACAATCGCAAAGAGGTATTTAACCGCTTACCAGGACTACCAATTGGTCAAGAGGTAACTGTCTACACCGATAACAACCATGTATTTACCTACAAGTATCGGAGCCATTACGAAACCAATCCAAATGACAGTGGCTTTTTGACTAACCAACAGGGTCCTCCAACTTTGACATTGCAGACATGTACTGGTATCTGGTATCAAAACCGTAACCTGATGACATTTGACTTGGTAAAGGTAAGCTAAGATGACTCCAAATCCTATACTTTTCGACATATTTATTGCCATTGGTCTGATTTACTTATTGCACTTTGGTTTATATCTGGTGGGTGCAAACTTCTATGACATCTGGCAGTTTAATCGTCAGAAGAAGCTACCAAAGCGCCACCATGGCAAACGACCGTTAGTGACTGTTTTGATCGCCGCCTACAACGAAGAGCTGAGTATTATCCGTTGTCTAGAGTCAATCCGCAAAAACACCTACCGCAAATGGCAAATAGTTGTTGTAGACGACGGCTCGAAAGATAAGACTCACGAGCTCGTGATGCAATACATCTGTGACCACCCCAACCGCTCAATTAGTCTGCTCAAGATGCCCAAGAACTCTGGTAAAGCTGCCGCACTCAACTACGGACTAAAGCGCCAAGCCCAAGGTGACTTGATTATGACTTTGGATGCAGACTCAATTTTGCACAACAAGGCAATTACTAATGCGGTTACATACTTTGGTGACGAAAAAGTAGCTGGTGTGGCTGCCAATGTACGGGTCATGGATACCCCAACCATTATTGGGCTTTTGCAGCGCTTCGAACACATGATTGGCTATCGATCGAAGAAGTTTTACTCCCTTACCAACAGTGAGTTTATTATTGGTGGAGTAGCTTCGACCTACCGTCGTTCAATAATGAAAGAAGTAGGTTTTTACGATACCGACACCCAAACTGAGGACATTGGCTTGAGCCTCAAGATTGCTTCTCAGGGTAACGTAAATCACCGCTTAGTCTACGGCGTTGATGTGGTTGCTATGACGGAAGGCGTGAAAGATTTCAAAACACTGCTTAGGCAACGCTACCGCTGGAAAATGGGGATGATCCAAAACTTACTCAAAAATAAGGCTTTGTTTGGTAATAACAACCCCGAATATAGCTGGTCTCTGACGATGTACCGTATCCCTATGGCTTTCCTAGGTGAGGTGTTGCTTGTCTTGGAACCACTGGCCTGGGCATACCTTATTTATCTGTCGATTGCGTTCCATACACTGAGTATTTTTGTGGGAGCCTATATGACTATCACACTGTATATTTTTTGGAATATTTGGCCCGACGAGCACGCCAGCTTCCGCCGTAAACTTTCTATGAGTGTTTATGCACCAATCCTATACTTCATCTTTTACATAATGAGTGTGGTACAGATTGTTTCGATTTTCCGTTGCCTATTTAATTTGAAACAAATTACCCGCAAAGTTGAAACTGATGGCAAGTGGGTATCACCGGAACGCAGCGGTCAGACAGCCGCTAATATTACCTAGATTTCGTGCATTACGTTAATCTGGGCGCCAAGTGAGTTGAGGCGCTCGGCCAGATCTTCATAACCGCGGTTGATGGTGTAGACGTTGCGTAGTACAGATGTGCCCTGTGCAGCCAACATGCCAATGAGTAGCATCACGGCTGGGCGAATACCACTGGGGCAAACCACATCGGCCGAGCGCCAACGGGTTGGACCATTTACAAAGGCGCGGTGTGGATCGGCTAGTTCCAGGTCTACGCCAATTTTCTTAATCTCTGTATACATCAGAGCTCTGTCTTCGTAGACCCAGTCATGGATAAGCGTGCGGCCTTTGGCTACGGCAGCAATTGGTACGAAGTAGGGTAGGTTATCGATATTCAGGCCGGGGAAGGGCCGTCCATATAGTTTTTCAAGCGGGGCAGTCAGCTCATGATTGTGCTTGAAGATCGTTAAGTCGACTAGATCGGTTTTGCCATTTTCGGCTTTGTAACGTGGCGTTTCCTTGAAGGTTAGCCCCATTTTCTCTAGTTTTAGTAGCTCAAGTTCCAAGAAGTCAATCGGTACGCGGCGAATAGTTATAGAAGAGTTTGTTACCACTGCGGCAGCAATAAAGGTCATGGCTTCTACCGGATCTTCGCCGGGGGAGTAGGTCACATTCTTTTTGATGTCTTTAATGCCTTGGACGTGTAGGGTGCTGGTACCAATTCCTTCAATTTTTACTCCAAGTTTTTGCAAGAAGAAGCAAAGATCTTGAACCATGTAATTGGCGCTGGCCATCTTGATGACCGTTTCGCCCTCAAAACGTGCGGCCGCCATCAAGATATTTTCTGTAGTCGTATCTCCCGATTCATACAGTACAATCTGGCGTTTGGCTGGGTGTTTTTTGACAGTAACGTTATAGTGACCACTTTTGGTATCTACTTCCATGCCGAGCTCCTCGAGAGCATATAAGTGGGGAAGCACTGTGCGGCGTCCCAGTTCGCAGCCTCCTGCGTACGGAATCTTAAAATCATTGAATTCGTGCATCAAAGGCCCCAAGAACATCAATACGCTACGAGTTTTACGAGCTGCAGCCTTATTCATGTTTTCCAGGTTCAGTTTGGTTGGAGGTTTTATCTCTAGGTCGTTGTCTGGTAGCCACTTGACTTGAACGCCAATACTGGTGAGGACCTCGATAATTCGGTTCACTTCCTCGATGCGGGCTACGTTCTTAAGCCTGGTAGTGCCTTTGTTGAGTAAGCTAGCACACAGGAGTCCTACCGCGGCGTTTTTACTGGTTTTGAGGGTAATCTCACCCTCAAGCTCGTGTCCGCCTTCAATCCGTAGGTTAATCGAGCCCTCGGAAATACTAATAATTGGCTTATTGAGCACATCGCTGATGCGTCCTAGCGTTTCAAGGCTGAGGTTTTGGCGACCGTGCTCGATGCGGTTAACCGCAGACTGGCTAGTATTTAGCAGTTTTGCAAAACCGGCCTGTGTGAGGCCTCTTTCTTGTCGTATCTGATAAATTAATTGACCTATTTTCTCATTGGTTGAGGGCATATTCGCCTGAAAGTATATCACGCATGATATATGAAGCAAGCTTTTACATCACACATTTTTCTCTGCACTGTCCTCGCTTCAGATTTGATCGACTTGCATCACATCTGGTCTGCGGATGTGCCTCGATAAAATGTGTGATTCCATTAAGAGGTTGTTACAATAGATGTAAACGGAGTTCCACGCGTGAAGGATAAAAAATTACAGCAACTGCTTAAGGCCGAAGAACAGCGTCAGCGTGATGGACTAGAGTTAATTCCCTCCGAAAACTACGTCAGCCGCGATGTCCTAACTGCTCTTGGTAGTGTGTATACCAACAAATACTCCGAGGGCTACCCGGGCAAGCGTTACTACGGTGGTCAAGAGAACACAGACAAAGTTGAACAAATTGCCATTGATCGGGCTAAAGAATTGTTTGGTTCAGATCACGCCAATGTCCAACCTCACAGTGGTGCACCAGCCAATATCGCCGTTTACCAGGCTTGGCTGCAACCAGGCGACACCATTATGGCCATGCGGCTCGACCACGGCGGACACCTAACCCATGGTGCACCAGTTACATCCAGTGCCAAACTCTACAACTTTGTGCGTTATGGTGTAAAAGATGTCGAAACTGGTGAGATTGACTATAACGAAATGCGCCAAGTGGCGCTCAAAGAGAAGCCCAAAATAATCCTAGCTGGCTTTAGTGGCTACCCGCGCAGTCTGGACTATGCCAAGTTTGCCGAGATTGGTAAGGAAGTTAATGCCGTGTTGATGGCTGATATGGCTCACATTGCTGGACTAATTGCCGGCAAAGCTTTGCCCAATCCGTTTGATTTCGGTTTTCACATCATTACCAGCACCACTCACAAAACATTAAGAGGGCCTCGGGGTGGCCTAATTTTAAGCCAGGGTACAGTGAGTACTCCACTGAAGGCCCCAGAAAAAACGGTAGAGAACTTGCCGACCCTAATTGACCGCGAAGTCTTCCCCGGATTCCAGGGCGGGCCACACATGAATAACACTCTAGCTAAGGCCGTAGCTTTTGGTGAGGCCCAGCAACCGGAGTTCCATGACTACGCTGTTCAGGTACTCAAAAACGCGAAAAGATTGGCCGACGAACTCATGAAACGTGGCTTCAAACTTGTCACCAACGGTACAGACAACCACCTTATCATGGTCGACATGCCCAAAAGCTTTGATATTACTGGCCGGGAAGCTCAAGACGTACTGGATATAATAGGGCTAACTGCCAATTGTAATGCCATCCCAAATGACCCGCTGCCACCATTCAGGCCGAGTGGGCTACGGCTAGGGACACCGGCTATTACCACTAGAGGGCTCAAAGAGGAGCACATGGAACAAGTAGCCGAATGGATGAAGCAGGCCATCTCTTCCCGATCGGATTCCAAAATACTTAACACGTTAAGTAAAGAAGTAAAAGCCTTTTCTGACCAGTTCCCTTTACCAAGTGACAAGTAATACTTAACAAGTTAAGCTTATAGTAGGGGTCCCCAAGCTGAGAGGATTCAGCTTGGGGTAATGCGGCGAGTAAATTTAAGGCCGCTCCAAGTGTTATCGATAGCAGCCACCTTAATATCCACCCAACCCAGCGGCAAGATTAAATCGCGAAATGTCTGCTCTGTTAGATCTGTTTGCTTGCCAGAGGCTTTTTTGGGCCAGCTTACCCAGATTCCCTTTACGATCTGATCGAAATCAATAGTATCTAGAAAGTTCTCAACCTCCACCTGTGATGTAAAGAATCCATGGGCCCAATAGGTTGGTAATGCACGTCCGCTTACTACTCCGCTCTGACCAAGTAGAACCCTAAACCATCCAGGGGCATTTAGTGTAAAAACATTTTCTCCGGCTTTATAGCCAAGCTTTTTGAGCAAGGGGGTATCCGAATAACCGGTCACTAGAACTCTCCAAGAAACCTGACTTCCGGCACCAGGTCTATATCGAGCTTGTCTTTGACGGTTCTAAGGATTACCTGCACTACATCGTACATTTCCCTGGACGAAGCGTTGCCTAGGTTTTCTATCTTCAAGATGTGATCTGGGTGAAGACCAACGTTTTCCCAGGCTTGTCCACGCCTAAAGCCAGCTGCCAAGAGCACATGGGCGGCTGAGACACGCATACTGTTTTGCCCATGGATGCGATTCTGGACGTAGAGCTGTTCGCGGGTTATATTGGTCTCTTCGTGATCAATGATAGCTTGGGCTTTTTCTTCGCTCACCACTGGGTTTTTAAAGAATGATCCGGCCGTCCAGGGGCCCTCGGCGGCATCTTTTAGTAGAGATCCAGCTCGGCTGCGCGTTTCCAGAATAATTTTGCGACGATTTTCTAGACTATCGGGCTCAACACCTATGTCTTTGGCCGCGGCTAAGGCTGAGGCATAGCCAAGCTCACCGGTTGGACTGTCTTGAAACTCGAACGTGGCGTCCAGCACCACTAGCTTGTGGTTTTCGGGTTGCTGCAGACTACTGGTGCGATAATCAAAGGCAAAAAATGAGGCATCTCTAACGCCTACCGAATGATTCGATGTATCAAGCAAAGTGGCTTCTACAAAACAATCAGCGACTTTGTGTCCGTAGGCGGCAATATTGCCAGCAACGGCGGCGCCAACTCCGCCCGGGATGCCACTGGTAAATTCCAGCCCCCAGGCATCATTAGCAATGGCGTGTTGAATAAAGTCGTCCCAGTTGACGCCACTATCTACTTTGAATTTTCGAGGGCCAATTTCTTCAATACCCCCTGATTTATTAATAATCACTGTCCCGGGCAGACCCTTGTCCGAAACCAGGCAGTTTGTTCCATAACCCAAAATCCAAACTGGCCCCTCCATGGCGAATTGTCCAATAGCTTCTTGTAAATCATCACCAGTATCAAGTTCCACGAGCTGCTTGGCAGGTCCACCCGTTTTTAACGAAGTGTACCCGGATAAATTCACATCACGACTGACTTTCATTGCTCTATATTATACCTGTATTGCTTGCAAACCCATCCTCTCGGCGGTAACATACCAGTACATGGGAAATAATTCTGCGCCATCGCCGAAACCATTCAAATCTCTGGGAAATCGTATCAAGCAGGCTCGCCAAAAGAGCAAAGAAAGTTTAGCTGAAGTTTCTGGTGCTGTAGAGATTGATACAGAGGTTTTGGACAAAATTGAGCAGGGCGAACAAAGACCAACTGAAGAAATCTTGCTCTTACTGATCAGCCACCTAAATGTTCAAGATGATGAAGCGACCAGTCTTTGGGAAATGGCTGCCTACGACAAGATAAATGATAATGGCGACCAAGTAGAACAGATCAAGCAAACCGCGCTTTCTCTGCCGATGGATATACGCATTGTTTACACCGACATGGTGCACGTTATGGTCAACGATTACGGCGTGGTTATGAATTTTATGCAAAACGGCGGACCCAACAACCAACCGTTGGCTGTTGGTCGAGTTGGCATGAGCAAAGAACATGCCCAAAGCGTTCTGCAAGTCTTGCAGCAAACCCTAGCCCAAGCCGATCAAAAACCGGCTCAAAAGCACCTGCCCTCCCCAAAAACTCGCAAAGAAAAAACCGACAAATAGATCTAATCTGTTCGCGCGTACCAACTTAACAATGACGGAGCAGCTTCGGTAAGAGCCAACGTGCCTACAAAGGGTGCTTCCTCTTCGGTTTTTTTCTGGCGAGGTTTTATATCAACAGGAATAGGCTCGACAAATGGCAAGAAAGGTTGAGGGCGGAATAATTGGTTATTCTTCACAAACACCACGTCCCAGTTCTCGCGGCCATTAAAACAAACCTTACACTGGGCGCAGGCACCACCCTTTTCATCTATGAGCACCTGGCGGCGCTGACCTTGACGTTTACCACTCTCAACAATAATATTCTCTGGGCATATGACTATGTGGAATCCTTCGTCACGTGTGCGCCCTAATTTTTCCATCAGCGGTTCCGCATCTTCGGCGTAGTCCACGAGGTATGCCACACGTACCTTTGGTTTATCTGTCAATACTTCAGCAGCACGGTCTACATTCTGGCAATCTACGCTCATAAAAAGGTCTAGATTTTCTAAGCCTGCAAGAATAGGTACAACATTTACTTCTGGTGTAAACGAACGCGTATAGATCCAATACTTTTCTGGGCTTTCTTCAATCACTTTGCGCCATGCTTCAGCATAGTCTTCAGAATAAAAGTCTCCGTCCCAATGAACCCGAAAATTACGCTTATCTTCGGGTATGCCCAGTCTTTCTGCGGCAGTTCGGTAGCCTGCAACCATAGTGCGCAGTTTGTTGTACATGCCGTCTACGGTTTTCGCCTCTTCTAAGATATCGAGATTTTCCTGCATTTTTTCGTGGGTAGCGGTTCTGCGCTCAGAATCAATAGCGTAACAATCTTTCTTACATTCATCCGTCATCCCTGGGCAGGTTTCAATTGCTGGTAGCCCAAAACTATTTGGTTCAATGGCCACGAAGTAGTCACCGTAGTCCCGAACTGTATCCGGACCTGCGATGTATCTACGTGAGACCGAACTTAGTTTCTGGACACTGCTTAACTCAAGCTCTCCATTTGCAACCTCAAAAGACATGCTATCAATCTAACATAATTTTAATCTGTAAAGTAGCCAAAGTATAGGTATAATGTAGTGTACTTGCCCGCGTAGCTCAGTGGATTAGAGCATCTGTCTTCGGAACAGAGGGTCGGCGGTTCGAATCCGTCCGCGGGTACCAATTACATAATGCAAACCATTACTTCTATTGATCAAGCCAACCAGCTTCTGGCGGCCTACGTACCTTTGGTAAAAGAGATTACAGGCAAAAACATTACACTGGAGCGTATGGGAACTCTGCTTGAGCTGGCAGGGAATCCACACAAACGGCTTAGAGCTATACATGTGGCAGGTACCAGCGGTAAAACTTCAACTGCCTATTTCATCACGAATCTACTCGGACAAACTGGCAAAAAAGTTGGTCTGACGGTTTCACCACACGTGGATAGTGTCACTGAACGGGTACAGATAAACGGAAAGCCTCTGGATGAAGCAACTTTCTGTAAATATCTGAGTGACTTTATGGATTTAATTGGTTCATACCAGCCAACCTATTTTGAGCTACTGGTTGCCTTTGCCTTCTGGGTATTTGATAAAGAAAAGGTGGACTACGCAGTGGTAGAAGTCGGATTGGGTGGACTGCACGATGGAACCAATGTACTGTCAGGTGCCGACAAAGTTTGTGTGATAACAGATATAGGGCTGGATCACACTAATATTTTGGGAACAACCTTGCCCGAAATTGCTCTCCAGAAAGCCGGCATTATTCACGAACATAATGTGGTGTATTGTTTGCGGCAAGATGATGAAATTATGCAACCTATTCAAGATCGTTCTTCCGAGAAACATGCTCAGCTTTGTATACTTTCTCTGAAAGGCGAAAACCTGCCGAGTGAACTACCACTTTTCCAGCAGCGCAACTGGTTCCTAGCCAAGAACGTGGCTGAATACGTCTTAGAACGCGATAACCTGGATGCATTTACAAAACAACAGCTTAATAGTTCACTCAAAACCTATGTACCGGCTCGTATGGAAATCGTGCAATACAAAGGTCGGACAGTTATCATGGATGGTGCACACAACCCACAGAAAATGACAGCACTAGTCGATAGTTTGCAAGCCAAGTTTCCCGGCCAAAAGTTCGATGTACTAATTGGCATGCTCAGTGGCAAAGATCTTGGAACAACCCTAGAAATCCTGAAGCCAGTGGTACACGGTCTTACCACCACTTCCTTTAAGGCAGAGCAAGACATGCCACGTGGTTCGATTGAACCCAAAGAAACTACGCGTACAGCCAAAAAGCTTGGCCTAGAGAAGGTAAATATTATTCCTGGCCCAAAGCAAGCATTTCAGGAACTTGTAGCGTCTGGAGACGCACCTATATTAGTAACTGGCTCGTTTTTCTTGCTAAATTACATTCGGCCGCTTATCTTTAAAGCATGATTAGATTTATTGCAGCAATTGATAGTAAGCGTGGACTTGCCAACGCCAACGGTATTCCGTGGCAAGGTAAAATTCCTACAGATGTAGCCCAGTTTCGTCAAAAGACATTACATGGCAACCTTATGATGGGCTATGGCTGGTATCAGGAGCAAAAAGAACCGCTTCCCGACAGACGTAATTTTGTTGCATTTCCAGATGAAGAAGTTATGCGTCCTGGCTTTGAGCAGGTCAAAGACGCCCGAAAATTTTTGCAAGAATTTCAGGAAGATATTTGGGTTGGCGGTGGTGCATTATTGTTTGAAGACACGTTGGATTTAGCTGACGAGCTGTACATTACCCAGCTTGATCAAGATTTCCAATGCACCAAGTTTTTTCCAGAATTCCACGACAAGTTTGAGCTGGTCAGCCAAACCGAGCCACAAACTGAAAGCGACATAACTTTCACCTTCCAGGTCTGGAAGAAAAATAGCTAGCTAATCTCACTTCTTAGTACGAAGCTGGCAGCCGATGAGTTTGTTCTTCCGTTGCTAGACCACTCGTCTTGTCCCTCGGGTAGTGGATAGTTGTACCAAAGTCGTGCGCTGAGGACATCTGCACAATGACATAAAGCTGCTAACTCACCCATAACGCGTGCCTCCGGGGTGTACTCGTCATCACGAATGCCTTCGACATACTTCATGGCGTTGGCCTGCTGCTCATCAAGTTGTATCCCGTACTTGGCCATTACTTCCAGTCTCTTGGCTGCCCGAGCTTGCTTATCTGGAATATCAGGATTGTCCGTCAAAGTACCATCCTCATCTATCTTAAATTTGAAAGGTTTTTCGAGATCGTGAAGAAAAATGACTAGTAGGGCATCTGCCTTGGTAAAAGGCAATGATCTTCCTGTGGCTGCCAAGGTATCATACAAACCTGAAACAATATTCATAGCATCAGTTACGTGATCTGCATATCCACCGGGCCAGGTTTGATGGTTGTGTGATGAACCGGGTGCCGTTTCAAACAGCTTTTGATAATCTTCATAAATCGCCCAACAGGCCGCACCATTTGTTCCTGGAACTTCCTCCAAAAGCGCATCTAAATCTTTATAAGGAGGAGCTGCACCTTCTTCATGATGTTCAATAGCCATTTCCCAATCCCATACATTCAAATTAATAAGCTTGGAGGGCCCACAGGGACTCGAACCCTGGACACGCGGCTTAAGAGGCCGCTGCTCTAACCAGCTGAGCTATGGGCCCATAGCCCGAGACTACAAAACTTTAGCAGATTACCCCTGTTTTGGCAACTGCTAACCAGAGTGCTAAAGTTAGATAATGCTCACTCTTGTTGACCCTATTCCGTATAACGGTATATCTTGGACAGTTGGCTGGATTGTTGTTTGGCTATTTGCCTTCAAGTGTTTTCGTAACTACCGCGTGTCAAAGAACCCTCTGGCCAGGATGTATGGCATTATTGCGCTGCTCATGGGCACATCATTCTTCTTTTTTGGTGTACCAAATCTGTTCACTCAAGACACAAACATTTTGCTCAAGACGTATTACCTAGCTGATTTGTTTGCGCAACTGGGTATCTTGGCTCAAACCCGCCTGCTATGGTTTATTGGCTTCAAAAACAAACTAAATTGGTTGGTAATTGCCATTCCAACCCTCCTTTGGTCTGTAACCATAATGCTTCTGGAAACTCATTTGCTGCCATCACATGTGGTGATAGATACTAGCGCCCGATTGGTGCTGTACATTGACCAAACACCAGTGTTGTATATGAAGAGTATCTTGTACGCGGCTGTTGCGTTTCCCATCAGCTACTTTTTTATTCGCCAGGGATTCACTCAAAAAGTGTTCAAAGCTAAAATTAACTCCATTGCAGCCGGTATGGTGTTTTTGTTTGTGTCGGTTTCTTCCATCCAGAATGCATTGTTTACACAAGGTAGCGATACGAAGCAGACCACCATTACCAACACTATTCTGTTTCTGACGTTTCAGGCCATCAGCACTGGCTTTACCGTCCACAAGTACCTAACTAGACACTCTCAAACAAATTCTGGCTCTCGGCCTTAACAACTTTGCCGTGATCCTCTTTTCGGCGGCTATAGGGCGGTACCTGCAAGTAAAAGGCACTTCCTTTTTTAAGCTCACTTTCGAACCAGATTTTGGCATTGAGTCTATCGGCTAGTTTTCTGGAAATGTATAAGCCCAAGCCAGAGCCGCCGGACTCGCGTGTACGATAATCTTCGGAGCGGAAGAACTTTTTGAAGATGTTCTTTTTGTCTGTTTCGGCAATGCCAATGCCAGTATCTTTGACGCTAAAGATTATGCCATCTTGGTCGCGCTCGGCGTTTTTGACCGACAGCGTAATTGAGCCTTCTTGCGTGTACTTGAGGGCATTAATCAGGAAGTTCTGCAGGACTTGTTTAATTCGGTACCGACTACTAATGATCGGCCGGAGGCCGTCTTCAACTTCCACGTGTAGCTCAAGGTGCTTGATGTGTGCTTGAGTAAGAAACGTGTCAGAAAGTTCTTGAAGCATTTCTTTGGGGCTAAGTGGATCAACGTCTACTTCCAGCTGGTCTTGCTCGGCGCGAGATAAAGTGGTCAGGTCATCGACGATGTTACTGATAAAACCAATGTTGCTATGTGCCTGTTCGATCATATGATGAACGGTTGGATCAGATGGAGCGTTGGGTGAGGCAAGCGTAGTAGAAAGATTAGCCTCGGCAATCGCAATCGGCGTGCGAAGCTCGTGTGAAGCCACCGATATAAATTCTTCTTGTTCTTCTTCAAGTGTTCTTTGCTTGGTGATATCGCGCAGTGTAATTATGTAGCCATGGCTTTGTTGATTGACAATATACGGGGATACATCGGCCTCGAGTGCAAACTCACTACCGTCTTTTTGGGCAAGCTTGAGGTCGCGCCTGCGCTTTGGTGTGTCTGATGCTATGGCGAGCAAATCAACAGGTTGTCCACTTTCATCAACAAGATGCAGGACTTCGCTAAGCGGTTTCCCGACCAAATCGGATACTGAATCAATTAGGTGTGTCGTTACTTGGTTGAACAGTCCAATTTGGCCAGTTTGATCCACGATGAGCACAGCGTCGGGAATGTTATTAATAAGCGCCAAAAGCTGCTGACGTTCTTTATTAATCTGGAAATCTTTTTCAGCAAAATCCAACCGCTCTCGGCGGTCGGTGCGGGTAAGCATGGCCACATACAGCCCTACTGCCGTAAATGCCGCCACTTTAATTGTGAAATCTTTGACAGAATTCAAAGGCACAAACTTGTCGGATGTGTAGGCAATTACCGTTCCTGCCAGCAGTTGCGATAAGCCAATAATGCTAGCTACAGCTGCACCATACCAAAATGCGGCAGAAATGATAGGGAATACTAACAAGCTTGTATACGGACCCTGAAGACCACCAGTGCTTAAGATAATAAGCAGAAAAATGAAAAGGTTATCAAGCGCTAAGACGGTTGGTTTATTAGTAAGCCACTTTTGTTTTGCGAGTGTGGGGATATGCAGCGCGGCGTTGTACAAAACGGCGATAACTGCTAGTACCGCAACATCTGCTAGCGATTGGCCTGGCAATAAAGGATATGATACAAGCACCAGGGTAATAATGATCCAACGTATGTTTCGGGTTAAACGTAAATGATCATAAACCTTATGCTGAAGCACTGGGTCAGTTTGCTGTTTGTCTGAATCTGGCATAATCTTGCAATAAGTATAGCAATAAGCGTAAGAGGTGTGG
>CAZVJS010000013.1:15629-18128 GCA_964627365.1 uncultured Candidatus Saccharibacteria bacterium
ACTGCTAGAATATATCTGATGAAAATACTCAATGGTTCAGAGCTGGCTGGTTTTATTAAAGAGCGCCAAGCCAAAGCTGTGCGCGGTTTGCGCCAGGCACAAGACGTGGTGCCGAGGCTGGCCATTGTTCAGTGCAAAGATGATCCAGTTATCAATACCTATGTACGCCTCAAGAAACGTTACGGCGCTGACATCGGGGCCGAGGTTGATGTTCATTTTGTGGGGCAGGCTGAAATTCCAGACTTGGTCAGGAAGCTAAATGCAGACCAAGCCATCCACGGCATCATTATTCAGTTACCGCTTGAAGATACTGACCAAACCGACGAAATAATTAACTTAGTGTCAGCAGACAAAGATGTTGATGCCTTGGGCAAAGATCCGCATTTTGACCCTGCAACACCGATGGCAATATTATGGCTCCTGAGTGGCTACAACGTAGATCTAACAGGCAAACACATTCTACTAATTGGTAGAGGCAAGCTCGTAGGTGCCCCACTAGAAAAAATGCTCAACACTTCGGGACTTGATGTTAAAGTCATCGGCCGTGAAGCAACTGATTTATCGAAACACACTGTCAATGCGGATATTATCATAACTGCTACCGGTAGCCCGGCAATCCTATATTCGGAAATGATCAAACAAGGTGCAGTGGTAGTTGACGCCGGTGTGGCGAGTGAAGAAGGCAAAACAGTTGGTGATTTAGCTGAAGATGTTTACACACGTGACGACCTGACTATCACACCCAAAAAAGGCGGGGTTGGGCCGCTGACAGTCTGTGCCCTATTTGATAACGTTATTCAGGCTGCACGGCGTTCTGTAGAATCTTAAACATCTCTGCAGGCATGGCGTGATCTGCCAGAGCTGTATAGTCGTAGTCTGTCGGCAATTCATAATGATATTTAGCGAGCTCGGGATATTGTTTTTTGGCAAATTCCATCGCGCAACGCGCTTCTTTGATTTCACCAACGCATTCCAGCGGTTTGTTGCCCTCTATTCCTAGCAGCTGTCGATATGTTGGTTCCAGCAATTCTTCCAGCAGGAGGTTTTTACCATGGAATAGTGCCTCGAGCTGTTGTCTCTCAATAAATGGCGTCAAAATCAGAAACACGAACGCGCACTTAGGACATTCTCCACACCAGAAAATGCTATCACCGCTATGTATAAAGGCTCGGTTGCAAGAGCTAAATACGTCCTTGTACTTATCAAAACCAATTTTTGAAAATATTTCTGCAATTCTTAACTCACTAAATGGTCGTAAGAAAGAATAGTAACGCAAGGAGTCCCCGGCAATTATTTGCAAATGATTCTGGAAATCCTTTTCAAACTCCAGTGACTTTGAGTATTGATGATTTATGGACACACCCTTATATTCTAGATTTGGTTCGCTTGAGGAACTTTCATTGGAGACGACGATGTCGCGGTAACCAGCCAGAACGGCCACAACAGCACCAATTGAACCAAGTATTGCAGAAAATGGCACATGTCCGTTGTACGCCCCTTGTTTGTTGAGCTCCAAGAGCTGTTTATCCCACATTCGTTGTACCCAAATATGAGTGAGTCCAACTTTTTCTACGAGGGGTTCAAGCTGCGAACGCTGTCCCATGGTCCAAGTCGCGATTTTTGGCTGAGAGCGCAGGAGCTCTGCGCTTACCAAAGAATCTTTGCCGCCCCCAAGTCCCACCAACTGCCCTGCTCCACTATTACTTAACACGTTAAGCTTCTCGGTAGTTGTTACCGGGAAATTGATAGGAGTATTTGGGTCTAGGTGATTTATATAGAAAAACTCCCCTAACCCGTGGCGATACGTCTTGGCAAAAAAGTCAGCCTGGGACTTTGTGAGCTGTCCTTTTTCAACCACTATTTTTTCAGGCAAGTAGGTTTTGAAATACGAAACGCCAGCCATAAAGAATAATGTTTGAAGGAGTCGATCCAGTAATTCAGCATTAATGTTGTCGGCAAAGGGGAAATCAAAAACAGAAGTTTCTTGAAAAGTAATCTGGTTGTCCAAACTGTAAGTCAGCGTAAGTGTGTTGCCCTTTAGCTCATAGTTTTTAAATATGAATGACTGGTACTTACTCATAGTTTTTCAACCGCATCGTTGAACTGTATCCCGCGATCCTCGAAGTTTTTAAACATATCAAAGCTCGCAAATCCAGGAGACAAAACAATGCCATCACCCGTTTTAGCATATTTCTGTGCAACTGTAACGATGGCTTCCATACTTTTCTCTCGGCAGAATTCAAAATTTTCAAAACCGGATCTTTTCAGATTATCTGCAATTCTATCTGCTGTTGCTCCAATAAGTACCACTTTCCGAATATTTTCATTATGACTCGTAAGGTATTCTGCAATCTCGCGAAGGTCCAGGCCTCTTTCAAATCCTCCAATAATCATGACTTTGTTTTCGGGAATTGCTTCCATTGCAGCAATACTAGCGTCGGGTGCGGAGGCAAACGAATCATTATAAAACTTCACTCCATTAACTTCTCTACGAAGCTC
>CAZVJS010000014.1:0-4523 GCA_964627365.1 uncultured Candidatus Saccharibacteria bacterium
GTACCGGTGGCAAAACCACAGGCTGAGGAGTTCTGTAGACAGAGTGTACCGCTATCTGCCGGTATATAAACCGTGTTGCTCCCTGATGGTGCTGCAAAATCTAGCGTCGTATCATTGCCCGAGCCAGCATCATGGATCAGTTTTCGAGCTGCAAAGGCGTATGGAACAGAAGTAAGTTTGAGTCGCGGCGTCATTTCACCGTCCCACGATGGGCTGCCGCCACTGCCACCGATGTTCATGGTTAACCAGAGGTTTTTATCCCAGTTAATAGTCGGGAAAGAAGTTACCGAACCTAGGTTTACAGTCAAGTAACCATTGACCACCCGAACGAGGTTACCGGTGGTACGGGTTTCGGTCCACAGTGCCGAGCCACCACTGCTCACATCGTACAGTTTAAACTCTACATGGTAATTGCCATCAGGCACAATTGCTCCACCACTGTTGAGCAGACGCGCCTGGAAGTTAACCGTATCTGCGGTAGCGGCTTCAACCTTTACTGGTGCGTTCAGCCTAGAAACGTTAATGAACGGAAGAACAGATACAAGACACAAGCCCAGCAACACCGCTATAAGCGTGCGGCGTAACAGTACGGTCGCTACCGAAGTTTGTTTGGGCATTTTTTGTTTAGTTTTGTTTTGGTTTTATTTTGTTTTGGTAAAACCTAGATACTATTATCAGATACAGCGCCCCTGTTGGGCAAGCCCTTTTGTACACAAAAGTAACTCAGGCACAACAGGCTGTTATAGCTAGTTTTTGAATGGCAAAATAGTTGTATTTTTGAGTACGGAATGTAAATGCATCCCTGTTAAACAGATAGGGGGTTATTTTCTCTGTTTTACAGAGTGGATAATATCGTTGTTATAGTCACAATGTTAACACCTTTAGAGTTAAAAGTTTTCCACACCCAGGGCAGGGATTTTAGCAAAATAGCACATAATTCTTCAAAGCAGAGTCCTCGGCTACCGCCTGCGGATGCTTCTCAGAAAAATGTGCTATCTGCCACTAACGTCACTGGGCATTAGATGTTTATTCGAGGCACCTCCGCATACCAGACGTGATATATCAATCACATCTGAAGCGAGGACAGTGCCGAGAAGAAATATCTAATGCACTGTTAGGCAATTTTGGTAATCTTGATTTGGGTGTGATGTTGGCGGTGGCCACGAACTTTGCGTACACGTTTCTTGGCTTTGTAGCGAATAGCCGTAACTTTGTCGTCTCGAATATCTTGGGCAACCACTTGTGCACTGACTTTCGTACCCTCAACAGATGGGGTACCCACGGATACTTTGTCACCATCAATCACTAGGAGTGGCTCAAAACTGACGGTTTTTTCTTCAGAAATCAACTCAATATCAAGGGTGTCGCCTTCTGAGACGACATACTGTTTACCACCGGTAGAAATTATTGCTTTTTTAGGCATATTTACTCTTAAAAGAAATTTGTTACCAAAAGATAGTAACAGAGATAGCTCCCTCTGTCAAAGCAGTCTAAGCCTTCTGGAGCTTTATTGTCAGCTGGTGACCTTCTACGTTCACTTGCGCCTCAAAGCCATCTACAGGCGCAGAGTTAAGGCTGGAGGCCAGGGTTTCTTGCTGGATTGTCTTAGCGTGCTCTTCAATAGCTTGTTTTAGGTCGTCATTGGCAGTTTCAAGGATAAGGTTTATGCGGTTCTCTACCTGTAAATCAGCTTGTTTCCGAGCATTTTGGACCTGCCGCACAACTTCCCGCATTAGCCCTTCCCGTTTGAGCTCATCTGTTAACGTAGTATCTAGATGTAACTTACCGGGCAGCGCGCCACTTGGCCGCATAGCAACCTCAATAAAGGGTGTTTTCTCCGTGATTTTGCTTGGGCGTAAAAACTCCACTTTCTTAACGTTCAACTCCTCAGCAACAATATCTTTCATCGTATCAGGAATTGGTATGGATCCTTCAACCGTAGCTTGGGTAAGCGGCTGACGAACCTTTATCTTGGCTTCAGCACGCTGTCGCAGACCCTCATTGATGAATTCTCTAGCCACCCTCATTTCGTACAAAAGCTTGGGGTCAAATGTTCCTGCTTTGGGCCAGTCGCTCAAGTGGACAGATTCTGGCAATTCGGTGCCATCCGTCAGCTCATTCCAGAGGTAGTCACTGATGAATGGTGCCCATGGCGCCAATAATTGCGAGACTCGCACCAACGTGTACCATAGTGTGGCGTAGGCCTGTTCTTTGTCGGTGTCGTTCTCGCTCTTCCAGAAACGACGGCGCGAGCGGCGAACATACCAATTGGACATGTCATCAACAAAAGTAAAAATGGGGTTAATGGCGTAGGCCAGTTTGTAGCCATCAGCCGCTTCTGTAACTTCGGTAATAGTCTGGTTAAGCCGGGCCAGCAACCACTCATCAAGTACATGGCTGACCTTTGGCGTTTCCAGTGTCTTAGGCGGCTGCCATTTGTCGATGTCGGTGTACATTTCGAAGAATTTGAAGGTGTTGAGCAGTGTACCGAGCACATTTCGGTTGAGGTCTTTCATAGCATCGCGGTTAAAGCGCATGTAGTCGCCGGCTACGGCCTGGTAGTTGGATAACAGATACAAACGCAGACTATCGGCACCTTCATTGGTAAAGACATCATCCATAGGCGGATAGTTTTTGAGCCGTTTGCTGAGCTTTTGGCCATCCGCGGCCAAGATCATGCCATTTACCAGTACATTCTTGTAAGCTGGCTTATCGAATAGCACCGTAGCAATCACGTGCAATACATAGAACCAAAGCCGTGTCTGGTCCAATCCCTCACCGATGTAATCAGCCGGGAAAGACGCCTCAAACTTATCTGCATTGTCAAAGGGATAGTGCTGCTGCGCCACTGGCATGCTGCCTGATTCAAACCAACAGTCTAGGACTTCTTCAACGCGTCGGTACTTCTTGCCGTCTTTCTCGAAAGTTACTTCGTCGATGAACGGCCGGTGTAAATCATCAAGTTTAGTGTCGCTTCCGGCTAATTTCTTTAGCTCTTCAATGCTTTCAACCACGATGTAGTCGGTTTCATCGGCCTCATTGACCCAAATGGGCATGGGGGCACCCCAGTAACGGTTGCGGCTCACCGCCCAATCACGGGCACCTTCCAGCCACTTACCAAACCGCCCTTCTTTGATGTGATCTGGCGTCCAAGCGATAGATTCAGCCGACTCAAGCAGCTCGCTTTTGATAGCTGAGACCTTAATAAACCAAGTGGAGATAGCGTAGTACAACAGAGGTGTCTCGCAGCGGTAGCAAAATGGATAGGTGTGCGTGAAGGTTTCGGCTGAGAATACTTTGCCGTGATGCGTCAGGTAGTCAATAATCGGTCTGTCGACTCCTTTGAAGAACTTACCACTGGCTTCCGGTAGATAATTCAGCTCAATCATATGTCCGCTCGGATCAATTGTGCTAAGAACGGGTAGTTTATAGCTTTCAGTGAGGCTTAAGTCGTCCTCGCCGAAGGCTGGTGCCACGTGTAGGACGCCGGTGCCATCTTCAATACTTACAAATGGAGCCGTTACGACATGATATAGATCTGTATATTCTGAAATTCCGGCCCAGCCCATTCCTGGAAACAGTGGCTCATATTCTTTTCCAGCCAAATCTTGGCCTCTCACCTCTTTAGTAACAGTGTAATCTCGCTCATCAAGTACACCCAAACGTTCCTTGGCCAGGATCAACGTTTCTTCAACCCCTTCATCATTTACATGATGCACATAAACATACTGCTGCTCAGGATTAACGGCGATGGCAGCATTACCAGGTAAGCTCCATGGCGTTGTGGTCCATGCAAGCAGGTAGGTGGGAGGAGCAGCCTCAGAATGAGGAGCCTCCGCAGAGCCCTGCTCGAGGACCAGCTCCGAAGGCTGAGACTGCTCCGACCCGTCAACCAGCTTAAACTTCACATACAAACTGGGGTCAGGTACATTGTCTTTGTAGCCTTCGTTGACTTCAAAGTTGGATAACGGCGTTTCGCAGCGCGGGCAGTACGGCATGCTCTTGTAGCCCTTGTAGAGTAGCCCTTTGTTATGAATCTGTTTGAGCACCCACCAGACACTTTCGGTATATTCGGTGTCAATTGTGGCATAGGCGTGCTTGGTGTCTGTCCAGCGGCCAATCCGCTCAAAGAAATCTTCCCACTCTCCCTTGTACTTGAAGACTGAGGCGCGGCAGGCGGCGTTAAATTTGTCTAAGCCAAGTTCCAGAATCTGCTTCTTACCGGATACGCCGAACTCTTTCTCAATGGCAAACTCTACTGGCAGACCATGACAATCCCAGCCATTTCTGCGCTCAACATAGTAACCTTGCATGGTTTTATAACGCCCAAGGCTGTCTTTTATACTTGTTACAAGAGAGTGACCAAAGTGCGGCAGGCCATTGGCAAACGGGGGTCCGTCGTAAAAACTAAAGTTCTCAGCACCTTCGCGCTGCTTAACGCTCTTCTCAAAGGTCTGCTCTTTGTCCCATTTGGCCAGCATCTTCTCTTCAATCTCGGCAAATTGTGATTTCTTGTCAGACAT
>CAZVJS010000014.1:4623-12087 GCA_964627365.1 uncultured Candidatus Saccharibacteria bacterium
ATTTGGCCAGCATCTTCTCTTCAATCTCGGCAAATTGTGATTTCTTGTCAGACATACGATTCCTCTATCTTCTTACCAACTGCATTTGCTACTGTAGTGTGCGCCAATTCTGAGAAATGTACACCATCCTCTGTCATCTCCAGATCGTCAAAAATCAAAACAGAATCGTCACCTTTAAACATGTCGATGAGATCTATTCGTGTTTGCTGATTAGCCTCGTAATAGCCTTCGGTTGAAGTAAAGTTCGGCGGCAAAATATAAAGCACAGATATTGAGACTCCTTCGTTTGATGACTGCAGCTGCTGAGTCTTTTCTGTGTACCACAATAAGTCGTGTTGAATCTGTTTGGGGGTCCTATTGTAACGCCGTTTTAGATCGTTTGTGCCAAGCGCAATAATTAGAACATTGACAGGTGTTGCGCTACGAAAAATCACCTCAAAGCTAGCTTGACCGTTGTAGTAGGCCTTATTTTCTTCAAAATTACCAGCAATACGACCACAGAGCCCTTCTTGTACAATCTTGTAGCTATCACCAAGATTTGCTTGAAGGATTTGCGGCCACTGCTTTGAGTCATCAAGTCTGCCAGTATCGTTGGCCTTGGCTCCCCAAGTATTTGAATCACCGTAAACCAATATTCTTTTCATATCTTCCCTTTATAAAACAAAAAGCCCCGTTCTCGCAGGAGCGCCTTTGGCACGGTACCATCCTGCTTGGGACTTGATTACGGGCATTACGGAGCCTCTCTGCCGGTAGGTTCTACTCTCTAAGGATTTCTTCCCACTCCATTGCGGTTGATAGCCGCTCAAACGGATTACTGCTAGTATATCTCTGTTAAAGCCTGGGTGCAACTACTTAGCGTAGTATGCTAACTCGTCCAGTAGAGGCCGTTCTTCGCCCACCCATCGCTTGAGCTCTGAGCCATCATCAGCTAAGGCCAAAACGGCTGGGTAGGCCATAACATCGTACAAGCTGGCTGCGTTGATGCCTTCACGGGTATCAATATCTATGGTTTCTATCTTGTCAGCAGGATTGCGGCGACCGAATTCATGCAAAAACTCCTCAATACCTCGAGCATGCTCAGAGTTGGGTCGATACAGCACAAGCACTTTCATGCCGCTAGTGTATCGCTTTTTAGCAATCAGATACAAGCCTTTGCTAAGCTGGAGCTTCTCTTGGACTGCACTGCCCCCGCAGCGAAGCGAGGACTTGGCAGTGTAGGACAAGGAGAAGCGACTAGCTACAACCAGTGGTGCTACCACAAGAGGTGCATACGTAGCAGCTGCCGGCACGTTGGGTCTGGTTACCACAGTTGTAACACAGTGGTGCGGTGTCGATGTTAGAGACAGTCCTGACTTCTTTTACAGGCTTGCTAGCCGCTACAGGTTGCTCAATCATCGTTGGTGTTGCAGCTACTACAGCTGGTGCTGGTGCAGCCTTTTCTGGCTCAACAGTTTCAATTTCGCCCAGTAAACTAGTCTGCTCTTCTGGCATATCGTCGATATCTGCCAGTCCTAGCTCTAAGCGATCGTCAAATGACAGATAACTCAGCGCTAAACGACGGAAGATGTAATCGACAATTGAGGATGCGGTTTTGATTTCGGCATCATCGGTAATACCGGATGGTGCATATGACATGTGGGCCATACCCTTGACGTAGGTCTTTAGCGGCACACCATACTGCAAACCATAGCTAATGGAGCGTCCGAAGGAGTCCATCAAACCTGATAGTGTCGAGCCAATCTTGGCAATGCTGACAAACAATTCTCCAGGAGAGCCATCTTCGAATTCACCTACCGTAAAGTAGCCATGAACGCCACCAACCGTAAAGCTGAAGGTCTTGGCAGTACGTACCTTGGGTAGTGACCGGCGGACAGCGCCACTTAGGACAATTCTGTCATCAAGCGTAGCTACACCGGATGAAGTAGTGGCCATTGCAGCTGGTTCTATCTCTGCTGCACCCTCTTTCTTGGTCATAGATAGCGGTTGACCAACTTTGGAGTTGTCGCGGTAGATAGCCACGGCCTTCAGGCCCATGCGCCAAGAGTCAATGTGCAGTTGCTCAATGTCTTCCACGGTTGCCTCAGCTGGCATGTTAACAGTTTTGCTAATTGCACCGCTCAAGAATGGTTGTACTGCTGACATCATCTTTACGTGACCAAGATAGTGAATAGGGTTATCGCCCATGGAGCATGCAAACACAGCTTCGTGCTCTTTCTTGAGGTGCGGAGCACCTAAGATGCTTTTCTCGGTGTCAATATATTCAATAATGTCACTGACCTGCTTCTTGGTGTAACCAAGCTTCTTAAGAGCCCTGGGCACTGTTTGATTTACAATGCTCATGGTGCCACCACCGACTAATTTCTTGGTTTTTACCAAGCCGAGGTCTGGTTCAATACCTGTGGTGTCACAGTCCATCATCAGACCAATGGTGCCAGTAGGAGCCAGCAAGCTGGCCTGAGAGTTACGTACACCGTATAGCTGAGCAAGTTCGACTGCTTCGTCCCAGGAAGCTGCGGCAGCGCTGAGAAGTTCTTCAGATACCAAACTGGCATCAATGTTCGATACTTCGTCGCGGTGCATCTTCAGCACATTAATTGTGCCTTCTTTATCCTTGTGATAGCCAGCAAATGGACCAACTCGGCGAGCAATCCGTGCGCTGGTGGCATAGCTGTGGCCAGTTAGGAGTGCCGTAATGGCGGCAGCCTGGGCTCGACCCTCTTCAGAATCGTATGGCAAACCTTGAGCCATTAGCAATGCACCAAGATTGGCGTAGCCAATCCCCAGTTCACGGTAAGCACGGGCCGTCTTAGTAATCTTCTCGGTTGGGTACTCAGAGTAACCAACTAGTATTTCTTGAGCAGTAAACATTATCTCAGTTGTGTGCTTGAAAGCTTCAATGTCAAAACTGCCGTCATCTCGCAAGTATTTGAGCAAGTTGATCGAAGACAAATTACAGGCTGAGTTATTGAGGTGCATGTATTCACTACAAGGGTTAGAGGCCTCAATCCGACCAGCGTTGGGTGTGGTGTGCCAACGGTTAATGGTGGTATCGAACTGCATGCCAGGATCAGCACATTCCCACGCAGCCTCAGAAATCTGACGCATCAGATCACGAGCTTTAACCGTTTTGACGGTTTTACCAGTAGTAACGGCTTTGAGGTCCCAGTCGGCATCATCCAAATAGGCTTGCATAAATTCATCAGTGACCCGCACTGAGTTATTGGCGTTCTGGTATTGAACAGAGTGAATGTCTTTGCCGTCCAGGTCCATGTCGTAGCCAGCGTCCTTGAGGACACGAGCTTTGCGCTCTTCAATGGCTTTACACCAGATGAAGTCTTCGACATCAGGGTGATCAACATTCAAGATGACCATCTTGGCAGCTCGGCGAGTCTTGCCACCACTCTTAATAGCCCCGGCGGAACTGTCGGCTCCACGCATAAAGCTCAAGGGGCCAGAGGCGGTACCGGCGCTCTTGCCAAGTGTTTCAACTGACGAACGAAGTGAACTGACGTTGACGCCAGAACCACTACCGCCCTTAAAGATCATTCCTTCTTCTTTGTACCAGTTCAAAATGGCTGGCATAGTGTCGTCTACAGCCAAAATAAAGCAGGCGCTGGCCTGTTGAGCCCGACCCTTGGCACCAATGTTAAACCACACCGGTGAGTTAAAGGCAGCTCGCTGGGTAGCTAGGATGTATTTTAGTTCTTCGCGATAATCTTCGGCTTCGGCGTCGGTTTCGAAATAGCCTTCCTGCAGACCTTGCCGTGTAATGGTGTCAGCCACCCGATCTATGAGATCTTTTAGGCTTTTTTCACGTTCATCGGTACCAGGTGTACCAGTAAAGTACTTCTGGGCCACAATATTAATAGCATTGAGTGACCAGCCCTCCGGGAACTCCACGTTCCGTTGTTCAAACACTGGTTTGCTCGTCATTGGATTGACGATGATAGAGTCGCGCTTGACCCACTTGAGTGCATCGTACGCTTTGCTTCCAGGGGCTGTGAAGAGCCTTCGAACCCCCAGGGTTGTAGTTTGTCCCATAGTACCCTCACTTTACGTGGCCCACTGGCTAGTGTCTGTTAGACATGTTACCTTCCGGGGCCTTTTTATATATTTTGATTGTTTTTTGATTTGTCTAATATTTTCTTTAGAAAATATTAGAGGAAGTTTTTGTTTAGAGTTGCCTGCCCTAATGTCTCTCTCAAAGGGCACCGGATCAGCTCCCCAGCTCTTTTTAGTTTTCAGGTCTTTGCAATGTACCAAGCTGCCCACTGCAGCGTCAACGGTTTGCTGTGTATTCTACACTCTTACCTTGTCTAAAAGGGGCTGGGGAGCGGTCAAGGCCGCCATCTTCAGGCTTTGACCTTAACTCGTTCCGTCTTCAATTCACGAATCTGAGATAGTTCTTTCTCGAACCCTGCGATATCTTTGAAGCGTCGATAGACACTTGCAAAGCGCACGTAGGCGACCTCATTTAATGGTGCTAGCTGCTCCATGACGAGTTCGCCAATCTTGCTCGAGGCAATCTCGGTCTCGCCACAGGCATAGAGTTCTTGCTCGATCTCACCTACCACGTGCTCCAGTTGTAAACTGGTCACCGGTGTTTTCTCGCACGCTCTATATAAGCCAGCTAAAAGCTTGTCACGATTGAACAGCTCACGCGTACCGCCATTTTTGATGACAATTAGCTGTGCCCGTTCAATGCGTTCATAGGTCGTGAATCGGTAGTGGCAATTAGTGCATTCACGGCGACGGCGAATCGCTTCTCCGTCAGCGACGTCTCTGGATTCGATAACTTTGGTATCGGCTTCCTGGCATCGGCTGCACTTCATGCTACACCTCCTTACGTCTTAAAACCCGAATTTGTACAAAAAATGTGTACGATTTATTCGGTGATGCTTTGTATTCTGAACGTGCTATTACCATTGGTGCATCACTACATATGGTGTCTACAAACCACATCATACCCCCATACATAGGGCGTATGCAATAGCAATTATGGTGTATTATTTAATACGTTTATGGTCAATTTACTTCTTAGGATCGTCGTTTACGCTGGACTTGTCTTCTTTGTCCTTTTTGCCACGTCCACGCAAGCGACGCAGGAATGATGGTTCGGCTAGTTTAGCTTCTTCTTCGGACTCTGCGTCTAGGGGATCATCTTCTTTCTTGTCACCGTTGTCGTCTTCGTGATCGCCATCGAGTGACCAGATGTTTGGAATGGCAGGTTCTTTGTGGAACTCTTCTTCGCCACTGGCTAGGCCATCGGCTGTCTTTTCCAGATCCATGTCTAGATCATTAACTGTTTCGTCCTTGATTCCAGCAGTGCTTTCTTCTTGGGCAGCTCGCTCAAGCTCGGCAGATCGTTCAATGCTGGCAGTACGCTTGGCGAAGTAGCTGGCGTCAAAGCCAGTAGCAACTACTGTGATAATCATCTCGCCCTCTAGTTCTGGGTTGATGGTGGCACCAAAGATGATATTGGCATCTGGGTCAGCAGCGGCGGTGATAGATTCGGCAGCAGTGTTGATCTCGTGCATCGACATGTCATTGCCACCGATGACGTTAAACAGAATGCCGCGAGCACCATCGATTGATACTTCAAGCAGTGGTGATTCAATAGCCTGCTGAGCAGCCTGGATAGCGCGGTTCTCACCAGAAGCACGGCCAATGCCCATAAGGGCTGAGCCTGCATCGGCCATAACGGTCTTCACGTCAGCAAAGTCGAGGTTGATGAGGCCATGAACCGTAATCAGGTCGGAAATGCCTTGTACGCCCTGTCTGAGGACGTCATCGGCTACTTTGAAGGCTTCGAGCAATGGTGTGGCACGGTCAATGGTCTGCAAGAGTCGATCGTTGGGGATAATAATGAGGGTGTCGACGTTTTCACGCAGTTTGTCGATGGCTTCATCGGCATTGCGGCGGCGCTTTTCGCCCTCGAATGCAAATGGTCGAGTAGCAAAGCCCACAACCAATGCACCGGAGTCTTTAGCAATCTTGGAAACCACTGGACCAGCACCGCTACCGGTGCCGCCACCGGCTCCAATGGTAATAAAGACCATGTCAGCCCCGATGAGGTGCTTTTCGAGCTCTTCTTTTGATTCACTAGCTGCGGATGCGCCAGTTGTAGGGTCTGCCCCTGTGCCCAGACCACGAGTGGCATCTTTACCAATATGAATTTTGGTTTTGGCCTTAGAGTGATGCAACGCCTGGGCGTCGGTGTTAACCGCAACAAACTCCACGCCTTCAATCCCAGCCTCAACCATACGGTTAATGGCGGCCCCGCCGGCTCCGCCGACTCCAACAACCTTAATACGTGCGAACGTTTCAATATCTGGTGCAACTTGTTGTGCCATAGAACTACACTCCTTGACTCATAAACACTACCTCGCAGTATAACCTACAATTCTGAGCCTCGCAACAGATGAAATTTTGCAGTGAGTACATCTTGTAATTATGTGTATAAAATTCCTGGCGACCTTGGTGGGGCCAGAAATGCCCTGAGTACATTTAAGTATTACTAGCGCTTGATGCGGCCGAAGAGGCCACCGAGGGCGTTAAAGACGCGATTGTTGGGCAGTCCGCGAGGGGTGCCTTCGGCTGGGAGTAGCAGCATATCGAGCAGCATCAGGCCGGCTGCAGTGTAAAAAGCTGGGTCATCTACGGTATCCTGCAAGCCACCAATGGGCTGTAAGTGGCCTAGGCGGGCGGCTAGTTGCAGTTTTTCTCTAGTAAAGGCGGCCATTCCGGGCAGTTTGGCGGTACCACCCACTAGCACTACCCCACCGGGCAGTTTGCGGGAACGCTGGATCTTCTTGAGCTCTTTGTCGACATACTCCAGAAGTTCTTCTACACGAGCTTCAACGATCATAGAAATATCTTCTGGATCAAAGTCGTAGCGCTGCTGCTTAATGGTTACATAGGTTTTGAGCACCTTCTTGGGTGCCTCACCCAGAAAGGCGTGTTGTACCTTTACGGCTTCGGCCACATCCAGGTCAGTCTTAAGCCCAATAGCCAAGTCGTTGGTAATGTGCATTCCACCAATGGGCAAAATCGCAATATGTTGAACTTCCCCGTCCTCCAGTACCACCAGGTTGGTCGTACCTGCACCAATATCTAATAAGACAGTGCCGGATTCTTTTTGCTGGCGGTTCAGTACCGCTTCGGCAGCAGCGAGGCTGGATACGGCATGGTGCATTGGTGTCACGTGAGCTTTGTCGAGTGCTAGATCAAGGTTACGCAAGTTAGGTGTAGAAGCCGTCACAATGTGCGTGTCTACCTCGAGGCGTACGCCTTGCATGCCTACTGGATCTTTGATGTTGTCCTGGCCGTCCAGGCGGTAGTTTTTGGCAAAAACCTGGATAATTTCGCGGTTGGGCGGCAATTTAACAATGGTAGCGGCTTCTTCTACGCGCAAGCGATCTTCTGGAGTAATTTCGCGGTTGGCGGTGCTGATGGCTATAACGC
>CAZVJS010000014.1:12187-16110 GCA_964627365.1 uncultured Candidatus Saccharibacteria bacterium
CGCAAGCGATCTTCTGGAGTAATTTCGCGGTTGGCGGTGCTGATGGCTATAACGCCTTTGGAGTTAATGCCTTGCACATGGGTGCCATTGACGTTTACCGTGGCGGAGTTGATCTGTAGCCCAGCCACTCGTTCAGCCTCTGTTACTGCTTGGATAATTGCTTCTGTGGCATCATCGACATGAACCACCACGCCTTTGCGTAAACCAACGTTTGGGGAGCTGCCGTGGCCAATAATCTGAAGTTTACTGGGATCTTTGGCATCAAGCATGCCAACTACGCAACGGACGGTACTGGTACCAATATCAAGACCAACAAAAGATTGAGCAGTTTGCTCTGACATGTTGGAAGTATACCAAACCTGTTAGATTTCCTTAAGCTTTTAGAGCTGGGTGAGGATTTCGGCACCTTTGTCCGTAATCAGAACTGTGTGCTCAAAGTGAGCAGATTTGGAGCCATCGCGAGTTTTGACTGTCCAGCGGTCCGGTGCAATGAAAACATCGTGGCCGCCAAGGGTGGCCATCGGTTCAATAGCAATAGTCATTCCGGTTTTGAGCGCCGGACCGCTGCCGCGGCTGCCATAATTGGGTATGTTCGGCTCTTCGTGCAGTTCGTGCCCCACGCCATGTCCGACCAAATCACGTACAATGCCAAGCCCCACCTTATCCAAAACATCTTGGGCAGCCGCGGCCAAGTCGCCAATATGTGCTCCATTCTTTACCTGTCCGATGGCTGCCATAAGCGCCCGTTCGGTGGCTTTGACCAACTGCTCGTCTTTGCCATTGGCTGGTTTGCCTACGATCACACTAATGGCACCGTCTGTAATCATGCCGTCAATAATTACTCCAAAATCCATACCCACAATGTCACCAGCTTCTAAAACCCGAGAACCAGGAATTCCATGCACCACTTCATCATTAACAGATACACACAACACAGCAGGATAGCCTTGGTAACCTAAAAAGGCTGGTTCACCACCCAGGTGGTGCAGTTCTTCCCTGGCCTTCACTTCCAAATCCATAGTAGTCATTCCTGGCTTAATGGTATGTCGAAGCACATCCAAAACTGCAGCCAAAATCTGCCCACTCTTACGCATGGCTTCAATTTCGGCTGGCGTCTTGATCTTATTCCGCATTGGTCGTTTTGAGTGCCTTCAGGATTTCGGCGTGGACTTGTCCAATAGCCTGTTCAGCATTGATGTCACAGACTAGCACACCGGCATTTTTAAAATCATTGATTATGGGCAAGGCTTGCTCTTCATACTCACGCAAGCGTTCGCGAATGGCTGAATCGGTGTCGTCCGGTCGGCCGCGAAGCAACAACCTATCGGTTACGCCTTTTGGTGAAGCAGTCAGATGTATTACGGCAGTAATCTTGAGCTGGCCGTGTTTGAATTGGTTAAGCAGCCAGTCGGCCTGGGTAACTGTACGAGGAAATCCATCCAAAATAAACTCGTGCTCGGTATCTATTACTCCAAACACCTTGCGTACCAAGGCAATAATTTCTTGATCTTCCAGCAGTTTGCCGGCTTGCATATCTTTGCGGCGTTCGCCAGCAATCAGCATGCGCAAGAATTCGCCAGTAGATACCCATGGCAAACCCAGTTCGTCAGCAATCATGCGACCTTGAGTACTCTTGCCGGTACCAGCTACTCCCATGAAAATAATCATTGTAGTTTCTCCTTTACAAGTCTGGCTATCATTCCGCCGTCAGCAGCTGCACCCACCTTACCCTTGACCATACCAATTACTTGGCCCATTTGGGCTGGGCTGGTGGCACCGGTTTGGGTAATCGATTCGTCTATCAAATTGATAACCTCCTCTTCGGATAACTGCTCGGGTAGGTATTCTTCTATTACCTTTTTCTCTTCCAATTCGTCAGTAGCCTTTTCCTGGTTTCCACCCTGCGCAAACAAATCAGCACTTTCCTGACGTTTCTTGGCCTCTTTGGCGAGTAGTCCAGTTATTTCATCATCTGGCAGCCCGCTATCGCGCAGCCCTTTGGCAACTTCTTCGTTCAGGATTACGCTTTTCAAACCACGCAAAGTCGTGACCAGTGTTTTATCACCAGCCAACATGGCCTGCTTAAGGTCTTGGTCAATCCGTGTCTTTAAACTCATTTATCTAGAGTGTACCAGATACGACTCTGGAATAGAAAGTTTTAGTCAGTCGCCGGCTGCTCATCAAACATCGTAATAATTTTTTTGCTTTCTAAATCAGCGAGTTCATATGCCCTGGGAGTGCGTTGGCGGAAAAAACCGGTGCCGCGCATGGCACTGACAAAACCCAGTGCACTTCCAATTGCTGCCCCAGCAGTTACCAAGCTGCCGACGCCAGCTGCCACTTGTAACCATTGGGAATTTGAACTTTCAAACGCACTATAAAGAAAGTCCGCAGTAAGCCAGACAGATAAAACAGTGCTTACACCTGCACAAACCTCATCCATGTCTGTTGCACGCTCGTTTTGGGCGTTGATATCGGATATCTCTTCATCAACCACACGGTTCCAGGTATCTGGATCCAGTAAGTCATCTAATGAGACTCCTGGGTCATAATTCATTTCTGGCCGAGTTTGAGCTTCTTTACCTTGATAGCTTTACGTTCGCGACGGATAATTGCCTTCTTGCGGCGTTCGGTCTTACTGATAGGTTTTTCAAAGTATTGGCCCTGTTTGGCAATAGCAACTACGCCAGATTGCTGAACCTTACGGTTGAATCGGCGCAACAGGTTTTCGAGAGATTCTTTAGAGTCTTTTCTAGTAACTTGTATCATATCCGGTAGAGTATAGCCTAACAGAGGTCAAGATGCAACACTTTTTAGAGTCCAGGACGTTTTTGGGTAGAACGCTGTGATTTGAGGACAATACTTTGCAGTTCTTTGAAGATGGCGAACTGCTTGTTGGTGTGATAAATCTTGGTGTTGCCCTGGCGTTCGGAAATTAGGAAGCCGACTTTTTCGAGTCGTTTGAGCTCGCGCTGGATGTTGCCGGCATCTTCTTTTATAAGTTTTGCAAGACCCCGGACGTGCGTCTTGAAATCTGGGTATTTGGCATAGACCACAATGATCTTTCGGCGAACTCTGGAAGTGATAAACACGTCTAGCATACTGATAACATAAGCCCTTTTATTGTTATTCGAACAACGTAAAGTATAGCGAGCCTGGACAGGCCTTGCAACCGCTTTTCTTACAAAAACCTTACAAAAATGTCAGTTTTCGGGGGTGTTCTCTTATAATAAGACCACTATGTACTACTACGAGGTGCTGGTAAGCAGCCCCAGATACCATAAGCGCGAAACGCTGACCTATAGCAGTGGTCAGAAGCTGGCTACAGGCAGTCTTGTGGCGTTGCCCTTGCGACAACGCGAGGAATTGGGCATTGTTGTGGAAGCTACAGCTAAACCAAGCTTTAAAACCAAGGAAATTGGCCGGGTGTTGACTGAGCAGCCGCTGCCCACCGCCAGCCTAAAGTTGCTCAATTGGATAGCCGAATACTATCCAGCACCATGGGGCTACATTACGTCCCTTTTTATGCCCCGCAGCTTGCTCCAAACTGCCCGTATCAAGCCTTTGCCTTTGCCGGATAATCTGCGTCTTGGTGCTCTGCCCCCACTCACGCCCGAACAAACTGAAGTGCTCAAAACCATTCACGACTCAAAGTCTCGCAGCTTTCTGCTGCACGGCGAAACCGGCAGCGGCAAAACACGCGTATATATTGAGCTGGCGCGTGATCAGTTGGAAAATGGCAAAAATGTGCTCATTCTAACGCCAGAGATTGGTCTAACGCCTCAACTGGTCCGAGAATTTGAACACGCCTTCAAGCAACAGGTATTGGTGCTGCATTCTAACCTAACCATTGTACAGCGCCGGACTGCCTGGCTGCAGGTCCTGACTGCCCAGCTGCCCTTGATTGTGGTGGGACCACGCTC
>CAZVJS010000015.1:0-15411 GCA_964627365.1 uncultured Candidatus Saccharibacteria bacterium
GCAGTTTCTTTAGTAGTAACAGTTATGATTACCAATGTTGTGCGACAGTCTCGGGTTATTGCTGCCAGCCCATCCGGCACCTATAGCGACAATTATTTTCCATCGCCACCCGCTGCGGGGTATACGAACGTTGAACACGACCTAAAAGTTAATTATGTTACGACTAGGGCCACATATTTCTGGGCTCATCAGATTAATTTTGCCAGTTCGGGTGGCAAAGGCGGCGGTTACTTTGGCATGCAGTCTGGTAGTAGCAGTACCCAAGACCGCGTTGTCCTTTTTGCGCTATGGGATACAACTCGTGCAAAAGGTACTAGTTGCAGCCCATTCGGTAACGAAGGTGTCGGCATGCACTGTGGCGTCAGTTACAATTGGGTCTCTGGCCGAACTTACCACTTTAGATTAGCTAAGCTATCACAAGACGCAAATGGTATATGGTGGCGAGCAACGGTTAAGGACACCGTCACTGGAGCCATCACCATCATTGGTGATATTGAAAATCCACCTGGCTGGGGTGGGCTTGGTACTTTTTCGGGTATGTGGACCGAGTACTTTGCCGGATCAGTGCCAACCTGCAACGACTTACCTTATTCAAATGCTGAAATTACAAACGTCAGAATGAACGACACGGTAAAAGCAACGACAATTTATAACCATAAGTCAGCCACTGATTGCACTAATTCCAAGATTACCACTATAACCAGCGGTGTTAGGGAGGAGATGGGTAACCGACCGGGCGACATTACTGGCGACGACAAGATTAATATCTATGATCTGAACAGATTCGCCAAAAACTTTAATAAAACCAGCGCTACGCTCTCGATGGGCGATTTGAACAATGACAAAACCGTTAATAGTGCCGACCTAACCATTTTAACTTCTTATTATGGAAAGTAACGAAATTAAAAACTTGCTCTGAGGCGCTACACATAACCCTAAAGAAAGAATAAGACAAGGAAGGATAGGGATGGGGCGAGGAGGAGACCGTACAGGCGCACGAATATTTCCATGCACTGCACGGTCTCCCGACGCCATCGGCACCTACTTGGCGGGGACGAGCTCAAGGAGCTCGACAGACCAAGCGCCACCGTCATGCTTGACGATGTCGAGCTTGAACTCGTCGCCGGACGCGTGGATCACTCCCGTGAAGCGCGGCTTGAGCTCCTTGGTTCCTGCGAAGAGTGACTTACGCTTCTTGCGCTCCTTGGTCAATGGGACCTCGATCCACAACTGGGCTCCGGCGCTGATGAGCTTGTTCGCGATGCGCTGACTGACTCTGTCTTTGGTAACTGCTGCACCACACTGGGGGCAGGCGAACCAGTACGAACGGCGGTTGTTATCGGCATTGAGCCGCACCGTTATGTCATGTTCTGTGAATACGACCTCGCCACACGTTGGGCAAGTTGCGCGTATGTTGGACATCAGTACCTCTTCTTTGGAAAGACCATCAACTTCCTTGTCTTTTATGACTCCCTCCTGGAGACATGAACAAAATATTACAATAAATTAGCAGAATCGTCAATACAATTACCTCTTAGCATAATGGGTATGAGGGTAATTATTTAAGCAGCGAGCGCTGCTTCTAGGCGTACGGCTGCATCGATAGCGGATTTTGTCTCTTGCAGCAATTGACGTGGTTTTCGAGTCATACCAACGTAATCGGCGGAAAAACCAACTGTCTCTAGTTGAGTGCCATGGGGCAGGGTCAGTTCCTGAACACCGGGCAAGTGTTGGCCAGCGGTGTAAAAAGCGTTAGTCACAGAAACAACGGAAGCGAGGTTATCTAGCGAGTAATCAGCCAATCCGGTAGCGCTGTCCGCAAAGGTTCTAAAGTTATCATAAGTGGTGGCTCGTCGCGCCCCAATGGTCCGCGGCGTACTCAATGCAAAGGCAGGCTTTTTACTGCCATTTAACTCGATGTCATATTGTCGAACCCCCCAGGTGTCGTCATCATATGTGGCGTACGTTTCATAAATCTGCTCTGCAGCTAAGAAGCCTTCAAGCGCCCGGCTGCCAAGGTCAAATTCGGTTTTAGCACCTTCAGCGTAATCGGCTATTTTTTCTCGTTCGAGGTCAGTATCTATCTGGCGGGAAGAACCCAAATAAACCAGCAGATCCAAGTCATCAATCACACTTATTCCGTAGCGCAAACGATCTAAGGGGGACTTATTGGCGCCGCCTAGTATCGCAAGTGTTCTGGGGCGCTTATTCATGGGTTCTGAACCATCTACCAGGCCTAGTTTGCCGGCTGCCTTAAATATAATCTTCCATTGCTCAGAGCCCTCTTGATCTAGTAACTCGTCATTCCAATTCACGGCTTGACGTTCCACGCCATTTCGAAAATCCCAGTGGGTAGCGGCAAGTTCTTCTAGGCTAGCTAATTTTTCATGTGTATCTTTTGGCAACTCCGCCAAACCAAACAAAGAGGCTAGCTCACCAAGTCCAGGATTGGTAACAAACGCTTCGAATTCCTCGCGAGCAAGTTGTTCTGGTTTTGACATGAAGATTACAATAGCATAAAAATAGTATATTGTCTAAGAAATGTGAGTTATAACGAAACAGCCATGAAGTTACTTCTCGTCTGGAAGTATCAAAGCTGAGGGGTTGATACTGCCTACCAATACTTCAATATCTGCCCAATAATCTGATTCAAGTTTAATAAAGGGTTGAACTTTAGCATAGGCTTGGGTTGGAGATGTAATTTCTTCAGGCGTTAGTCTTCTTATAAGCGCAAGCCCTTGCAAAGCAAGTACGTGTGGGCGAACGACAGAATCAGCCAACTTTAATTCTGCCGCAATGGTTCTTTGGAAAAAAGTTCTCTCAAAACTTTGAACTGTCACCCAACCCCAGACTTGTTGGCGCCTTTCCGACAGCGCAATTTTACTGCATTCGGTAAGTATATTGGGCACCGTCTCTCCCATGCTATATACGATGACAGTTTAACTATTTATTGTCTAGATAGTGGATTTCAGCAAGGCAGGTCTGGAACTATTTTTCTAGCAATATTTCAAGTAGCCCACGTGCGGCTTGTCTTGTATGGCTTTCAATGGCTGGATCTTCAGCCATTAATTCCAGACTCATGACAACATCAGCCTTAGCTACTTCACTGTCTGGCAGGGATACAATCAAGTTTGCTTGATCATCATTATCTTTATGAGTACCCGTATCGTGTAAAACGAGCGCAGATCCTAGCAACTTCTCAATACTGGGGTTTGCACCCGTGTTAGCAAGGGCTTGGTGAGCTGTATCTATCTGCAATCTGCCATTAAGCAGTAAATGATCGGGTTTTTCTGGAGTCATAAATATACATTAACATAAATGGTAAAAAAATCAATGTTTGTCTACTTGGCGGACCTTAACTGAACAGATGTGGAATTATTTTGTTAGCTACCAGAGTCCAGCTTTGGTAGAACGGTCTGTCCAAGGAATCGTGTAGTAGCTGCCATTATGAGTTCATGGTCTGATAACCCCAGGGGAACATGACTAATCTCTAAACGTGAACCACGATTTGAAACCGACCATTCATCACCTAAAGCTTGACCCAATATAAAGCTCATTGAAGTTGGGATTTCGATTGGTTCTCCTCGTTTTTCTAGGCAGGGTAAGTGAAGTAAGTACTCGCCGTTGTGACCAGTATATTGTCCGCTACCTAAATCTCCTCCCCAAGTTAAGAGCATTGGAGCTTTTTCAACTTCACGCATGTCGGCATCTTCAGGTGGTATCAGTCTCATGTGAAACAAAAAATACCATATTTCAGGTATTTTGAGTAGTGCTTATGCTTGGCGGGCCCGACCGGATTCGAACCGGCGATCTTCTCCGTGACAGGGAGACGTGATAGGCCAACTTCACTACGAGCCCGCATCAGAGCCATGTGCCGCAAAGCCTTTTTTCAACACATGGCTCTGATGCGGGCACACGACCTGGGTCATCTCAATTACAATAAAACGACACACAAAAGCATAGCAGTTACAGGGGTAAAAAGCAAACTTAGCAAAACGTAGTTGATTCGCGCTAAAAAGAGTACTACCATGAGTTTGAAGGTTAACTTCAAATAAAAATTAAACAAAATGGCTGTAGTAGCAACCTTTGAGGTCCCACGACCTTTTTATGATAGAATTTTTTCCTCAGTTGCAGGTGTTTTTAGTATTGCCTTTGTAGGGCTAAAGATACTGGTTGCCAGTGCCGGCGCCTTTGTTGCGTTAAACGCGGCATTGTTCGTGATTAATGCCGGCCGGGTGCCTCTGTTTGCGCATGTAAATGGTCAAAACATTGGCTTTGAAACAACTCAACAGGCAAAATCACGGCTGGCCCATTCTTATGAGTCCCGCAACTTGCAGCTTAGAATCGGTGGTGATACTCACACTATGAATGCCCAAGCTTCGGGTGTTCAGCTGGATCTCGATGCTTCAATTACTCAAACTCAGGTTCAAAACGGTTGGCAACGGTTGCCGCTATTTAATATATTTTCTAATCTCCTGGTAAATTATGAGCCGCATTACAACATTGACCATACAAAACTGAAGCAATCACTGAGTGATATTGTATCGATAAATACCCAAATGGTAACTGACCAAATTGCTAATAAGATCCGCTATGACAACAGCCTTGATGTAAATCTGCCGACATTGGCTACCGAAATCCAAGCCACGAAAGCGACAGACAAGTTTGACCTCGCCTCTGTAGTGCCGGTCACTTCAGCTGAAGGATTACAGAAACTCGTCGAAAGTTTTGCCAGTTCGCAAGGGGTACCATTCAAGGTTTCGGTTATTGAAATTAGTGGGAAACAGCGCACAGCAGCTTTTGGCCAAAACGACTCAATGAAAACAGCTAGCACATACAAACTATTTGCAGCATATAGTGCACTTAAAGGTATTGAGCAGGGGCAGTATAGTTTTGGTACGCAGACTGGGCAAGGTACGTTGGACTATTGCCTACAGCAAATGATATTGGTATCGGACAATAATTGCGGGGAGGCGGTTGGCGGGCTGATTGGTTGGACCGCGCTAACTAACCAAGCGCACGCCGCCGGGTTCACGAGTACGATTTTAAATGATGCCACGCCTGATGGTAATCTTCGAAGTACAGCCAGTGACGAAGCTAACTTCCTGAAAAAACTTCAGAACGGCCAACTCTTGGCCGTTGATCACACGAAATATTTGCTTGATCTGATGAAGCGCCAAATCTTCCGTTCTGGTATCCCAGCTGGTAGCCGCGGCGCAGCCGTTGCCGACAAAATAGGGACGCTACTAACGGGAGTGACGGATGACACAGGTATTGTCTATGGACCAAAAAGCACTTATGTAATCGTGGTGATGTCGGGCGCCTCAAACTTCAATTCCATCAAAGCCCTATCTGCCCAAGTTTATGATTACCTAAACCGCTAAGTTTGACTTCAAAACGCAGGGGAGCGTCTCTGTTATAATACCCCTGTAATTTATGCCACCTTAGCTCAGTTGGTAGAGCGGCGCTTTCGTAAAGCGTAGGTCGCCGGTTCGATTCCGGCAGGTGGCTCCAGTATGCGGGATTCGTATAGTGATAGTACGCTTGCTTCCCAAGCAAGAAGTACGAGTTTGATTCTCGTATCCCGCACCAAGGAAAAATGAGCTATACTTTTTAGTGAACAACTTATGACTGTACCAAAAAAATATATTCATGACCGCGTTATATTGCTGCTGTTGAGCACTAATATTTTTGCAGCCCTACTTAGTATTCTTCTGATTTTGCTCAATATGGGCAGCAATCATTCTAGCGGCTACATTATTCAATATCGGGCAAACCTGGGGCTGAGTGCCTTCAAAACGGGAGACGTCACAACTTTCTTGAGTTTTATGCTGTTTTCGCTCTTTATTGTTAGTTTCAACACCGTGCTCAGCATCAAGGCCTTCCATGTTCGCCGCGGTTTTGCGGTGGCCATTCTGGGGATGACGTTATTGCTGCTAGTACTGGTAATTGTCGTCAGTAACGCCTTATTATTCAATAATCGTTAAGTGGCTATGACGAACCTAGAGATACCGTATGCCAACGACCGGAGCAGACGGTATCGTTTTTTCGAAATGTTGCCCGGTCTTATTACCTGGAGTGTTTTAGCTTTGCCGTTTGTTTTCAGTATTTTTAGCCCGCGCCTGACAATATTGTTCATTTTAGGCTACATGCTTTTATGGTTTGCCAAGGCTGTTGGTCTGGATTTGCGTGCCCTCCAAGGTTTTCGTTTGTTGCAGCAATACCAAAAATTGCCATGGCTTCAGATGTTTGATGACCTCAAAAACGGCCAAGTACGTATCTACGAGCAGCAGATACCCAAATGGCATACCGAGAATATTAACCGAGTGCTGGCCAATCCAACGCCAATTAAGGCCGAAGACATCATTCATGCCGTTATTATTGCCAGCTATAACGAAAGCCGCGAAATCCTTGAGCCCACCGTCCAATCTGTTCTAGCCTCCGATTTTCCGATGGACAAAGTGATTTTAGTATTTGCATACGAAGGCAGGGACGGGGCTCAGTCGGAAGCTGCTGTTATAGAGCTCATGGAGAAATACAAGGGTAAATTCAAGCACGTTTTTGCTGCCAAACATCCGCTGACTGAAGGCGAGGTGCGGGGCAAAGGTGGAAACATTACGTATGCCGGTCGCAAATTGAAGCAATACCTGGAGAAAGAAGGCATAAAACCCCTCAACGTGGTAGTTACTACTCTAGATTCCGATAACCGGCCACATAAAAAATATCTAGCCGCAGCGGCTTATTTGTATGCGGTTACCCCTGATCCTGTCAGGGTTTCGCTGCAACCGATCCCGATGTTTACCAATAACATCTGGGATGCTCCGGCCCCGATGCGTGTCATAGCCACTGGCAACTCTTTCTGGATGGTAGTGCAGGGGCTGCGTACCCATATGTTGCGTAACTTTTCTGCTCATGCCCAGAATATGCAAACCCTCATCGATACTGATTTTTGGAGTACACGCACCATTGTCGAAGACGGCCATCAGTTCTGGCGCACCTATTTCCGCTATGATGGCCACCACCAGGTCTACCCCATATTTCTACCGATTTATCAGGATGCAGTACTATCAACCACGCTGCTACGGACCTTGAGGGCCCAGTTTATACAGATTCGCAGGTGGGCTTGGGGTGCCTCAGATGTGGCATATGTCGCCGAAATGGGTTTTTTCCGCAAAGACAGCAAAGCTTCTAAGTTAGATGCCACCTTCAAATTCTTCCGGCTGCTCGAAGGGCACATTAGTTGGGCTACTGCGCCGCTTATCTTGGCGTTTTCTGCCTTCATCCCGGCTCTGTTTAACCATAAAGATTACGCCGCTAATCAATTACCGATTATTGCCAGCCGCGTCCAAACAATTGCGCTTATCGGTATCTTCGTGACCTTGTTTTTTAGCCTTAAAACATTGCCGCCTAAACCGGCACGATATAAGAAACACCGAACGGTGTTTATGATCTTACAATGGGTATATTTACCGGTAACAACTATTACTTATAGCGCTTTCTCGGCTATTTATTCCCAGACTCGACTAATGTTTGGCAGATATCTTGATAAATTTGATGTGACAGATAAAGCTTTTGTTACCGAAGATAAACAAAAACACTTGTAGTTCGCTTTTCGCCGTTTCCGGCTCATCAGAACAGATAACATCTGTTGAAGCGAAAGACATGATGTGGGTTGAGGTTGTATGAGGAGAGTGGCGGAAGCCGACTCGAATCCTGATACGTGAGACCTCGGGTCCACATCAAGACCTGGACAATCCAGGATTTGCCGCATTTCTTATCGACGGAGTGTGTCTCTACGGGTACTGGGAGTTGATCGGATAGTCGCCGGAGATATCACAATCAAAGTGGATCCAGCCGATTCGGCCGCGCTTATCTCTGAGTTGGATCGAGAAGTGGTCTAATTCCTCGTACTCAGGCATGACCACGGGCGGGTTGATTCCAACCATGATGGCTTCCACGTGGTGTGCCGGGCTGAACTTGTACGCGATGACCTTGCCGGTTTTGATCCTGTAGAAGTTGTCGGAAGTTGCCCAGACGAGAGCAACTGCACCGAGAACGAACAAAAAGGTGGGAAGTCCGACGGAAGTCCAGAAGTTGATCGACGCCTCGTTTGCGTGAGGTGCAGCGATGACGTTGTGGTAGAAGGTGTAAACACTGGCAATCAGCAGAGCGATTCCAAGAGTAACTACGGCACGCTTCATGGGGCTCTTCTTTCTGTACGGGGGCATGGACAGGGGATGGATGTCGAAAAAGAACTACGATTCATCTGTGAAGATGAAGTGGGTATAATAGCATAAACGGCATATTAAGTCAATAATATATTGAATAGCTAACTTCGGTGAAAGGCTTGGTAATGGACGGCTGCAGTTTCATCGAAGCGTTTTAATATTTGTTCGGTTGTCTCAGCAATCTTACTCAGAACAATAGCACCATCAGAAAAATGGGGTAGAAGCTTCTGCCAAACCGTATCTGTTAGCGCTGTAGCGTCCCGTATAGCGGTTTTTCGGTGCTTCAGGCTGTCATAGATACTCAGCAGTAGTTTATCCCGTAAAAACGGCTCATAACGGCTGACTCTCTTAACCATCAGGGCTTGCTCCCGAGATACTCCTTCTTCAGTGGTGAAAACGGCTTTACAGGCTTGGCAAGCGCGCCGCCGCCAGACTAACAAGCCGTGTTGGCGGGAGCGAGAATTAATTACTTTGGTTTTACCCCCACAGTAGATACATACCATGACAACATATTGTCATAACGCTTATGAAAAACCAAGTGGATAAGTGGGGATAAGTGGGGAAATGAAAAACCCCAAGAAGTTAATCTTGAGGTTTCACCCGTACGGACTGCTACTTGGTAGCAATAACTGTTCGGGTGCGTCGCAAACGACTCATTGACTTCGCTGTCGAGCTGATCTCCTCGTAGAAGAGCTTAAAGTTCTCCAGCGAATTCTTAGTGGTACTCAAAAATGAGCGCCTCCCGTTTAACTCGGTTATGGTAACATAGAATAATTAAATAGTCAATAGTTCTAACAGATAAGGATTAGCATTTTACTAGTTGCCAGAACGCCTGTCATAACGTATAGTCTATCCCTGTTGGCGGGCGATTAGCTCATTTGGCTAGAGCGCCTCATTGACGTTGAGGAGGTGACAGGTTCGAATCCTGTATCGCCCACCAGAACAGGTAATTAATTGTTGTCCACAGAGTCATAGTAATAATGACAATACAAAAGTACTAGCATTATATTGCTAGTATGACTATAATTATCTCTTGTGAAGTCTTGAGAGGTGTTTTAGTCTCAAGAGTGCGCTTCGAATGTCATTGCGAGAACATTTGAGGCGCATTTTTTATATCATGCAGAATCCTCTCCCGCTGAGGTTTCTTGAGCACCGGAAGTTATCGTCGCTCTTTTTCCTTAATGATAGGGGTGGTATGATGGAGATAAGGAGAAATATGGGAAAAGAAACAGACAGTTTACAGGCTATGCGCCACAGTTTGGCCCATATTATGGCAGCGGCCATTCAACATCTATGGCCAGAGGCGAAGTTTGGAGTTGGCCCGGTGGTGGAGCATGGTTTTTACTACGATGTTGATTTAGGCAAAAAGAAATTGTCGGAAGAAGATTTTGCGACTATCGAAGCCGAGATGCGCAAGGTTATAAAGACCGACCAGGTATTTGAGAAGTCCGAGTTAGCTATCGACAAAGCCATCGAGTGGGCTAAACACGCCAAACAACCCTACAAAGCTGAGCTTCTGAACGATCTAAAAAGGGCAGGTACTACTATGGCTGCTGATCTGAATAGCAGTGAATTGGGCCTTGAATCTAAAGCCGCTAGTAAGGTGGACAGGGTATCTTTTTACCAGAATGGCGACTTCAAGGACTTATGCCGCGGACCGCATGTGGCTAGTACGGGCAAGGTAGGGGCTTTTAAACTATTACGCATCTCGGGTGCATATTGGCGCGGCAAGGAGACCAATCCCCAGATGCAACGCATTTATGGAGCTGCCTTTGACGCTGAAGCCGAGCTGAAACAGCACCTAAAAATGCTGGAGGAAGCTAAAGCGCGTGACCACCGCAAGCTTGGGCAGGAACTCGACTTGTTTCTATTTTCTGACATGGTTGGCTCCGGGTTACCCCTGTTTACTCCACGTGGCACAATTCTCAGAGATGAGCTGGCGACTTTTTCAAACGAGCTACGTGAGCGCTATGGCTTTCAAAAGGTTTGGGTACCTCATATCACCAAGCGTGATTTGTATGAAGCATCAGGCCACTGGGCCAAGTTTGGCGACGAACTATTCCTAGTCAAAAGCCAAGAAACCAGTGATGAACTGGTCATGAAACCTATGAACTGCCCGCACCACACTCGGCTATATGCTGGCCACCAGCGCAGTTATCGGGATTTGCCGATTCGTTATTTAGAAACTACTACTGTCTACAGAGATGAAAAAACTGGTGAACTAGGCGGGCTCAGCCGGGTTAGGTCAATTACTCAAGATGATAGCCATGTTTTTTGCCGAGATGATCAGATAGAAGAAGAAATCAATAATTTGCTGGTTGCGGCTCAGGAGTTATATGAAACTGTGGGTATGAGCCTCAGGGTACGATTATCCTACCGAGACGAAGCAGATACTTATCTGGGCTCGGAAAAACTCTGGAAGAGCGCTCAGAAACAGCTCAAGAGCGCCATAGTTGCTAACAAGATAGATTTCTTCGAAGTTGAAGGTGAAGCCGCTTTCTATGGCCCCAAAATTGATTTCATGGCTACCGATGCCATTGGTCGGGAACATCAGCTCGCTACGATGCAGTTGGACTTTGTGCAGCCGGAACGATTCAAGCTGGAATACATTGCCGAAGACGGGAACAAAAAACAACCGGTAATGATTCACAGCGCCTTGCTAGGTTCTATTGAGCGGTTTTTGAGTGTCTATATTGAACATACCGCCGGGCGTTTTCCTGTTTGGCTGGCTCCCGAGCAGATAAGAATCGTTACCTTGAATCAGGAAATGGCTACCGTAAAGCATGCTGAAAAAGTGGCGGATGAGGCTCGGGTGTACAAGCTTCGGGTAACCGTTGATAATGCCAATGAATCAGTCGGCAAAAAAATCCGCATTGCCGAACTGATGAAGGTTCCATATACATTAGTAATAGGACCAGAAGAAGTAAAAAGCGGTAAGGTAAAGCCCCGTTTGCGCAGCGATCTAGCTGTATCGGCAAAGGTTGAGGTCCTAGATTTAGCCGAATTTTTAAGCACGGTATCTAATGAAGCCAAGTCCCGAGTTACCAAGAGTTCAATCTGAGGGTTAGTGATGGGAAAGAAGATTATCGCTGTCGATTTGGACGACGTGGTGGCTGCCAATGCCGAGGGCTTTGTAAAATTTAGTAATGACCGCTGGGGCACACATTTGCAACCAGAAGACTTTCATGAAGATTTGATAAGCCTCTGGGGCGTCGACCACGAAACGGTGCTGCAGCGAATTATGGAATACTGTGAAGCCGAAATTGTCCGGGAATACGGCCACTTTTCCGAAGCATTGCCGGTCCTGAAGCGTCTCAAGAAGAATCACAGTTTATTATTAGTAACTTCTAGGCGCAGACTATTAAAGCAGGCCACAGCTGATTGGGTGCAACAATACTTGCCAGGGATTTTTGACGCTATTCATCATGCAGGGCTATTTGATGACCCTAACAAGAATGCACACCATCTGACCAAAGCCGATATTTTGCGCAAGCTTAACGCAGATTATTTAATCGACGACCAACTCAAACATTGTGAAGCTGCGGCTAAGATTGGTATACCGTCTGTCCTGTTTGGTGACTACAAATGGAACCAGGCTGACAAGCTGCCCAAAGGAGTGACCCGGGCTAAAGATTGGCAGGCTGTGGCGGAGTACTTTGGTGTCTAGGGCTGACGCCGGTTTCCGCGGGCGTGTATTATCAGTTGTGGCCCAAATCCCGAAAGGCAAGGTGATGACCTACGGACAGATTGCTAGCTTGTGCGGCAATCCCCGGGCGGCGCGAATTGTCGGTGGCATTGCTCATTGGGATGACCAAAACCTACCATGGCAGCGTGTTGTTCACAAGAATGGCAAACTAGCTACCGGCTTTCCAGGTGGTGTTGAAGGGCACCGACAGGTTTTGGAGGTTGAGGGTGTATTAATATCCAAGGACTTCCAAATAGACATTGAGCGCTACATTTTCCATCCTTCACAGAGGAATAAGGTATGATAGAGACATGAGTGAGAAAAATCGGGCGGTCATTATTACGGGTGGCGGCAGCGGCATTGGCAAAGCTATCGCTACGACTTTTGCTAAAAATGGCGACCATGTCTACATTATGGGACGCAAGAAAGAACAGTTACAGGAAGTCGTTGGCAGCTTGAGCGGGTATGACGTTAGATCGATTGTTGGCGACGTTACTAAGCCAGAAGAGGTGCAGCACGTAATAGACACAGTTGTTAAAGCGCACAAAACAATAGACGTACTAGTAAACTGCGCTGGTGCCTCTAGTCGGATTGCTGCTGGCATGGATTTGGCAACAGCCCTTAAAGCCTGGCAAGCCAATATCGATGTAAATCTCAATGGTACTTTTCTAATGATTCATGCAGCGACGCCTCATATGACACGCCCAGGAGGGCGGATTATCAATATTAGCTCAGTAGCAGCGCTAAGTGGTAGCGGTCAGCCCGGCGGGGAGGGCTATGCCGCCTCGAAAGCTGGCCTACATGGCCTGACTCGTACTCTGGTCAAGATTCTAGCTCCGGAGGGTATAACGATTAATTGTGTAGCACCTGGTTTCATAAAGAATACTGATTTCTTCAGCGCTGATACTCCAATGGACGAACGAATCAAACGGGCCTCTGCCGTCAATCCGTCAGATCGAGTCGGTAACCCTGACGAAGTTGCCTCAGCTGTATTCTACTTAGCCTCGGATAAGGCAAGCTATATCAATGGCGACATTATCAACGTAAATGGCGGGCTGCAGTTCGGCCGTTAAAATGGACTCATCCCCATTAGTTGTTATTGTTGGCGAAACAGGGTCTGGCAAGAGTGCACTCGGACTGGATCTGGCCCGACAATTTAACGGTGAGATTATTGCGGCCGATTCACGAACCATTTATAAAGGTATGGATATTGCTACTGCCAAACCCAGTCAGACTGAAAGAGCAGAAATACCACATCATGTGCTCGATATCGTTGAGCCCGATGAGCCTTTTACGGTAGCCGATTTCAAACGGTTGGCTGTCGAAGCAGTCAAAGACATTGCTAGTCGGGGCAAATTACCAATAATGGTCGGTGGCAGCGGCCTTTACGTCGATAGCGTAGTTTTCGACTATAATTTTGGGCCACCGGCTGATGCCAAACGGCGAACTGCACTAAACGACCAGGAGCTGCCTGAACTTCAAAAGCAAGCTAAGACATTAGGTATAAGCGAAGATGATGTAAATTTCCACAACAAGCGTCATCTCATCCGAGCGATTGAAAACGGTGGGGTTATCAAGCAAGCAAGAGCACTGAGGCCCAACACTCTCATGGTAGGGCTACAACTTAATAAGCAAGAATTGGTTCACCGCATTCATCAGCGTATTGAAGAAATGTTTCAAGCTGGTTTGATCGACGAAATTGAAGTATTGGCTGCCAAATATGGGTGGGGGTCAGAAGCTATGACCGGTGTTGGCTACAAGGCTTTTCGACCATACTTAGATGGCAAGATAACACTAGCCGAAGCTAAGTTATTGTTCGAAAAAGGCGACCTTGGACTGGCTAAGAAACAACGTACCTGGTTCAAGCGCAATAAATATATTCACTGGCTAGACGACCCCTATAAAGCTGTTGCAATCGTCACAACGTTTTTGAACACTTAGCAGTGGTAAGTGGACCTTATTCTGATACAATAACAACATGATTGAACAATTGTTTGGGTCAAAGACGAGGGTTAAACTGTTACAGCTATTTTATAGTAATCCTAATCGCTCATTCTATGTGCGGGAGATTACTCGTAAGATTGACGAGCAAATTAATTCGGTTCGGCGAGAACTAGCTAACTTGTTGAGCATCGGTATTATTTCTTCGCAAACCAACAACAATCGTTTGTATTATGAGGTCAACCAAGACTATGATTACTTTGCTCCACTGGTAGCTATCTTTGGGAAAGGTACGGTGGCACCAGAAAAGACACCGACAGCCAAAAGCGAAGCTTCTGGCATCAAATCGGTCGGCAATGTGGAACTCGCGCTGTACACTGGCCAATTCACGCGTGACGACAGTAGTGGCATCGATCTGTTAATAGTTGGCGATGTAAACCAAACAAAACTTAATAATTTTGTAGGTGATCTGGAAAAACAAGAAGGCAAAGAAATCCGCTACACCGTCATGCCAATGAATGAATTCACTTATCGTCGGCAGGTAAATGACCGCTTTTTATCAAATGTCTTATCGGCTAAGAATCAAGTTTTAATTGATAAGCATGAGGTCCTCGGCGCCGAACCAGTCAAGCCTGAAGCAAAACCAAGCAAAAAAGAAGGGAAGTAAACCGAAGTGGATATTCAATATTACGGTGCTAATTGTGTGCGTATTAGTTCTAGGAAGGCCAATGTTGTCGTTGATGACAATATGGCAGAGCTAGGACAAAAGACGGTGGCCAAAGCCGGCGATTTGGTTTTGGTTACGAACCCGATGATTGGTGTCCCTAGTGTCGATGCTAAGATCGTCATCGATATGCCTGGCGAGTACGAAGTGTCTAATATCTCAATTCAAGGGGTTGTCGCTCGCTCACACATGGATCCGGAAGGAAAGCACACAGGCACAATGTTTAAAATCATTGTTGATGATATTAAGGTGGCGGTTGTTGGTCATGTCTATCCCGAGTTAAGCGATGTGCAACTCGAAGCTCTCGGGGCAATTGATATATTAGTTATCCCGGTCGGCGATAGTGGCTATACGCTTGATAGCATTGGCGCACTAAAACTTATCAAGAAAATTGAACCAAAGATTGTTATCCCAACCCATTACGCCGATAAAGCGTTAAAATACGAAGTACCGCAACAATCGTTAGAAGAGGCCCTAAAAGGCTTATCGATGGAACCAGTTGAAACAGTGCCAAAACTCAAGGTTAAGCCAGCTGACTTCGCTGAAAACACCCAGTTGATTATCCTCGAACGCCAGTAGTTAGACTAGTAAGCCCTTTTTCTTGAGCGTACGGATGGCTTGGGTGCTAATTTTTAGTGTAACTTTGCGACCGTCAACGTTGACGGTCTTGGTTTGCAAGTTAGGTTTCCAAACTTTTTTAGTGTGCCTTTGAGAGAAGCTCACGTTGGAGCCGTATTGTTTGCCTTTGCCGGTAAGTTCACACTTTTGCATAAGAGACATATTGTATCTGTTTAACACCTATAAGTCAACACGTAAGACTGCTATAATTGAAC
>CAZVJS010000016.1:0-14398 GCA_964627365.1 uncultured Candidatus Saccharibacteria bacterium
AGGAAAAGGTGGAATAAACATGGAGTTTTCTCAACCCCGTCAAAATCAACCAGTTAGCTCTTCCCCCTCAAGTTCGGCTTCAGGCGGAAAGCGCAGTAAAAGAAAAGGCCTTGGATGGTTAAGTCTGTCAACCGGCATACTCGTAGTAGCAGCTATCATCTTGCTATTTGCGCTGACTTTCTTCTTGGTCAGAGGTGGCAATTACGGCGAATCTGAACTGGTCAACAAAAATCAATACCAGGCTGTCTTCCTAAACGGTGGACAGGTGTACTTTGGTAAGGTCGGTGACCTCAACAGTAAGTACATGACGCTAAGTGACATTTACTACTTACGTGTCAATCAGACTGTTCAGCCCAACCAAACTAACAACCAGTCATCTAACGATGTATCGCTCGTTAAGTTGGGATGTGAATTACATGGTCCACAAGATCAGATGGTGATCAACCGTGACATGGTCATTTTCTGGGAGAACCTAAAGGGTGATGGCCAAGTTGCCAAAGCTGTTTCCGAGTACAAGAAGCAGAACCCACAGGGTCAAAACTGTAACACAACCAGTCAAAGTACTAACACGAACACCACTAACAAGCAATAAGTTAGCTGTTCGAGAGAAAACACCCGCAACCTAGCGGGTGTTTTTATTTAGGCATGGTTATGCAACTCGGCCCGTACCCAGCGTTCCAAACCATAGCGAATAATAAACAGCACGAGAAATACTACAGATACAACTAGACTCCAACCAGCCAAATCAGGCGACCAAGTAGGTGACACAAAATCAAACTTGTACAAGCTATCAGGAATTGATTGCGCGCTACCTACCGGGTGGCTGCTGACGTAATTAGTGATACACGGCACTCTGGGACCACCAGAGAAGCTGCCTGGGTAGAGCTGCTCACAGTAATGCTGGGCGTCTGTGTAAACTTTTGTATTAGCATCGGCATATTTGGCCTGCTCGGCAGCTATCAGGCGATCGTAGCGATATTTGAGCTGGATTGGTGGCTTGATATTGTTGCCACTGCTCAGGTTGGTGTTCATATGCCCATAGACGTACTCACGTAAGTTGCGAAGCGCCGTCTCGACGTCACCATTGTCCTTGTCGGCCTGGGTTACCGCGTCGCGCAAATGAATCATAGTCAAGTTGTTTTGCCGCAAACTATACAGGCTAATTACCCCAAAAATTACAAACCCGGCTAGAAAATACCAGTAACTAACTGCCCGAAATTTGGTCCAGACATGGTGCAATTTTCGTTTGTTCATCTTGCTTACGATTATATAGCAGTTCCCGTATACTTAAGTAATGCATATCTTCTTTAGTGGGATTGGGGGCACTGCTATTGGCCCACTGGCTTTGATTGCCAAAGAGGCGGGTTTTGAGGTATCTGGCTCCGATAAACAAGATTCGCAGTACATCGAATATTTGCGTAAAAAAGGTATTGAAGATATCCACATTGGCCAGAGCTACGGTGATATTGAGCAGGTCCATAAGCGTAAAGCCATTGATTGGCTGGTCTATACCTCTGCCCTGACACTCGAGTACCCAAATGCTCCAGAGTTAGAGTTTTGCAAGGATCAAGACATCAAGTTCAGTAAGCGCGATGAACTAATCAATCTGATTCTTAAGGATAAGAAGCTCAAACTGATTGCAATTGCCGGAACTCATGGCAAAAGTACTGCTACGGCTATGGTGGTGTGGCTATTTAAGCAGCTCAAGGAGCCGGTGAGCTACTCGGTTGGTGCGAAAGTCAGCTTTGGTGATATGGGCGAATATGAGCCAAAAAGTGAGTATTTTGTGTATGAATGTGACGAGTTTGATCGTAATTTCTTGGCTTTTGAACCCTATATTAGTCTGATTACAGGGGTAAGCTGGGATCATCATGAGATCTTCCCCACTCGAGAGGATTACCAAGAGGCTTTTCGGGAATTCATTAGTCAAAGTAAGTTGACCATCTTGTGGCAGGAAGATTTTGAATATTTGAAACTTTCGTCTGACCCGTCCTACGCGCCCCAAAGTTCAGCCAATAAAAAGCTTCAGAAGATTGAGCTAGCAGGGCTCTATAACCGCTTAGACTCTTGGCTGGCTATACAGGCAGTACATGAAGTCACTAATGCTCCAATAGACAAGCTAATTGAGCACATGAACAAGTTCCCTGGCTTGCAGCGCCGCATGGAAGAGATTATTCACGGTCTATACAGCGATTATGCCCATACACCAGAGAAAATACGTGGCGCCATGAGCGTAGCGCTCGAAACCGCCAATGAAATGGGCAAAGAGTTAGTGGTAGTTTACGAACCGCTAACTAACCGGCGCCAACACTACATGCTCAAAGATTACGGTGATTGCTTTGCTGGAGCTAAAAAGGTGTACTGGATACCTAGCTATCTGGCTCGAGAGGACCCCAAACAACGAGTTATTCCACCTTCCGAGCTTATTACACATTTAAGTGATCCTTCCATTGCCAAAGCTCGGGAACGTGACAATGCACTCAAAAAGACTATCCAGGAGCATCTGAAGGCAGGCGACATGGTCGTAGCCATGGCTGGTGGTGGTGGAAACAGCCTGGACGAATGGATTAGAATAAACTTCAATAAATGAAGAAAGTATATTTTGCTTGTTCAATCAGGGGTGGTAGATCGCATCAGGCTGTGTATACGCAAATAGTAAAAATAATTCAGCTGCACGCTACCGTATTGAGTGAATTATTTGCAGATAAAACCCTCACCGCCCATGGAACACCTAAACCCAGCCGAGAAATTTGGGAGGCCGACTTAGCTATGCTTGCTTCTGCTGATGCAGTCATTGCCGAAGTGACCAACCCCAGTCTAGGTGTCGGCTACGAGATAGCCAAAGCCGAGGAGCTTAAGAAACCTATTCTATGTCTGTATCAGCCTCAAGCAGACAGGAATTTATCAGGAATGATTGGTGGCAGCCCCTACCTAAAGGTGATTGAATATCAAACCACAACAGAGGTGGAACCTCTACTTAAAAAATTTATTGCCGATATTTAGAAACCAATGGAGCTGGTACTGAGATCGGTGCTGGTTACGTCTTGAGTGTTGTCAGCAGAGCTAATAGCGCTGTCCAGATCTTTGGAGGCTTGATCAACATCTGTGCTAGTAGCCGGCTGAGTTGCCGTTTGTTGGGTCGTATTGGTTGAAGCAGTTGAATCTACGGGTGTCTTGGTTTTATCTTTGTTCATTAGATAGAACAAGATAGCCCCGGCAGCCAAGATGACTGCAATAGCAACAATCATTACGACAATCATCATTTTCTTATTGTGTGGATGCTCGTGGTGTTCGTGGTCAGCTGGATGCTCATTGTGGTGTTCTTCGTGGTGTTCGGGCGGAGTTTCGGCCTGTTCCGAAGCTGGGGTGCTCTCTGGAGGTGTAGTTGGCTCAATAGCCGGCGCGGGGCTGGCTGGAACTTCCGAAGATGGCGCTGGGTTTTCTGTAACCGGTATAGAGGTTGCAGTGTTGCCCCCTGCTTTAATATCCATGACCGGTGGCGCACCACCTGGATTAGATTGGTCTGGGTTGTTGGTTGGTTCGTCCATTACTGGTTACCCCCTTGGTTCTGTGAGCTAGACTGTTCCTGACTGGCTAGTTGCGTGCGAATTTTCTGCAAGGTTGGTTTGATAGTGTCTTTTACGTAAGCCTTGATGTCGGCGATGTCTTTCATGACCTTGTCACGAGCTGTTCGAGCCGTTAGGAGAGCAGCCTTGAAAGCTGCCGGATCAGTGCTACAGTCAACATTTTTAGCGTCACTCAATGCCTGCTTGTAGGCGGCTTCGTCAGTATTAAAAGTGGTGATTTTGGCTTGTAGAGTTGTAAGTTCTTGCTTGAGCTCAGTAGTATCAACACCTTTGGCATTGAGTTTGGTGATGAGAGTGTCTAGGTGACTTGATAGGTTATCGTAAGCCTTGACTCGCTGGGGTACATTGGTTAAAAAGCGTGTGCTTAAGCTCTTAATGTTACTCACGGCCGGGGTACATTTGGCCTTGATAAGTGCTGTCTCGGCTACTCCTAGTTTGATCTTTAGGTCTGTTTTTTCCTTCTCTAACCTGCTTTGTAGTTGAGCTTTTTCAGTATCTGTTAGTTGTTGATCAGTTGAACTCGAACTATCCGAAGTCTGGCCATGAGCAATAGCCACAGGTGCCAAAACCATAAGGGGAGCCATGAGGCTCAGGCTGATAATGTACTGCAAACGTTTTTTCATACCTTGTTAAAATCCCTGATTACGTTATGTCAAATATTATTCTAACATAAGCGTCATCTCGCAAGTATGTGGGATAGTCTTCGTTAGGACTTTCGTGCAGCCACCCACGTCATTACCAGGGTTGCTGAAATCCATTGGGGAAAAATTACAAATATGCTTTCTGTTAATGTCAATGAGTGGTTAAAGCACCACACGATTGGCCAAATAAGGTAGATGACAAAAGGAATGTAGGTCAGCCAGCCCTGCCAGCTGCCAGGCAGATAACTACCTCGTACTTTATAAAACCAGGCTCCTTTATGCAGCTTTGGTACATTTTGCTTCATACGGAAATTATACGTCATAACAACTTCTATACGTATTTGATATAATTGCTCCATTATGGAAAGACAGGATGGACGGTCTAGGATTGAGAAACCTATGGTTGATGAACGAGAGAGGGTTGAGGGCGCAGTGCCAGAAGTTGTAGGACCAAACCCCATTCCATCTGGCAGTCGATTTGAGACTTCTACTGAATCTTATGCTGCGGGTTTTCCTCATCGTGAAATAATGAGCTGGTCAGTGAGCGAAGCCATCCGCATACGAGCTGAGCGTACGTTTACCGACTAAGGAAAAGATTAAACTAGCTAATCGAAAATACTAGTAATAGTACCATTTGTCGACGCCAAGGGTGTTGGTAACGTCACGAATTTTCTTAGGTTCGCCACCGTTGATATTCATTACATAATCGGCAGTTTCTTGGTCGGTGTGAACTCTAAAAATGATTGTTTGGTCGTTTAGCCAACGCAGGGGATTATTAAGACCACTCTTAGTCTGAAGGGTCTTATCACTTTTGGCGTTGGTATCATAGGCTAGTAAAACTCCCTTGCCATCACGCTGATCTACCCAAAGACTATGTTTTTTGTTGGGGCTATCAATGTACACCCGCCCGGTAAGATTTGCCGGTGCACCGCCTAGTTTGCGCGCCTTAACATCGCCAATTTTGTACTCGTACCAGTCTTGTTGAACCGACAAGTCAAGCGTGTCATAAGCAGTCCGGAAGATATTCCAAACTTCTTGGTTGGTGATAGATAGTCTGCTGCCGCTAGCATCCGATTTGTAAAGGCCGGTGCCCGTACCGCCGTTTGATGATGGTGCGTAGTAAATGTTGCCGGCAGCGATCAGAGCATCATTGAAGGAGTTGCTGGATGCAAGTTCTCGTTTGTCACCCGTTTTGTAGTTGTAAGCCATCAAGCGGTGACGTTTGGGGTTGCTGGCGCTAGCACCTGCAGCAATTTGGGCAAAGATGAGGTCGTCGCCAATCCAGCCCAACGGTTGGATTCTTTCGGACTGCACTAAATTAATAGTGGTATTGTCAGACAGGTCAATCAAAAGCATGGTGCTCAGCAAGTAACCATCCTTGTTGCGCACATTATCTCGAGTCGAGACGTAAGCGACGACCTCATCGGTCGGATGCGAAATAAGCACCATATTATCTTGTTCATTGCCCGTACCCTTTAAGACTAAGTCCTCATTCTTGCCATCAACATCTACTTTGTATACATCGTATTTGCCTGAACGCTTGGACACAAAGACGTCTTTACGATTAGACACCATGCTGACCGATTGCTCGGTTTTGTTAGCGGCCCCAAAACTGATGGATTCACCACGATAGGCAGCAGCCTTTATGGTTACATCTAGAGTGGCAGTGTCGCTGGTATCAACAGTAAGCACAATTTTGCCGTCTTTATCCGACAAGGCACTGGCGTCACCACTACTTGCTTCGGCTTTTTCAATCGGTTGGCCAGACAGCCAGTCTTTTACCAAAAAAGTATACTGAGCACCTACCGCCTTAAGGCTGAGGTTGCCGAGTGGATTACTTCCCCAACCCACTACTATGGTCTTGGTTTGGGGAGCAAAGGCTCGTTTTTCAACGATAAGCTGGTTTGAGCCAAGTTTGACATGACTCAATTGAGCTATGCCGTCAGAGTTGGTGGTGGCAGTAATCTTACCGACGGTTACTGAAACGTTTTTTAGTGGCTGTTCGGTTGATTCGTCTAGCACAACTATTGAGGCACTGCTACGCACACCTGCCGTATTCAAAATAAAGTAGCGACTGACTGGAACAGTAGCAGCGGTAATTAGCAAAGCGGCTACGATAATAATGGTTGTCCATCTGGCCTTCGGATTGTCCCACCACCTGCGCAAAAAATCCTTGAGTTTGTCACTAAAGCCTCGTTTCTTTGGCTCCTTGAAAGCTTTTGCGATGGCCTCATCTTCGGCGGCTAATACTTCATCACTCTCTTCTTCAACAATGTCGTCCACCGCCTCTTCAGTTTCCTTATTTTCAACTTCCTCAACAGGCACTTCTTTAGGTTTGGGGGTATCAGCAGGCGGTTCGATCTCTGGTTTACCGGTGGTTGGTTGAGGCACCACGGCAGCCGGAAGACTCACATCTGCCACTTCCGGGGCTCCCGGGATGACTATAGGTACCTCAGGAGACGGTTCAGGTTCAGACACAGGTTCAGGGACGACCTTGCGAATCCGTTCAGCTTCTTCGTGAGTCGACTCTTCGGCATTGGGACCTAGAATCTCTTTTAGCCGCTTTTCAATCTCTTTTTGATTGGCTGCCTCTGGCAGATCTTCATTTTTTTTATTAGGCATATGCTTATTATTTTAGGAGAAAGTAGTCAAGAAACCTAGTAGGATGATTGTTTGCGCACCATCAGCCAACTAACAACTACGATGGCAATAATTACGAGTCCACTGCCGATAATAATTGGGTAATGGTGGTTGGTCGGCGTTTTAGCTGGACTGGCGCTGGTGGTTTGGGTGGTATTGTCTGGTGAATAAGGAGTAAATGAAGTGTCGCCCACACTGGTGATCGACACATTGTTATTACCAGTAAATAAATTGGGGGTAGTTGTCTGCAAGCTGGGGGATGAACCAGCTAAGTTTTGGGCTGCTGGTATTTGCTGGGGATTTCCTGTTTGGCCATATTGGCTGCTATCACTACCAGCAGTACTTTGGGAATCATTCATGTTGATCTATTATACCGCACACGCTTTTAGGTACGACGTCGGTAGCTCCAGACAGATAGTGGTATAAAGACAACGAGGATACCAAGAACCCATAGCAACAGTTTCCAGACGGCTCCGTGTCCTGGAACACCAAACGCTAACTCGCGACCAGAAGTGGTTGCAAAAGTAATTGGTTGGTTATTGGCAAAATGTTGGAGCCATTTGGCCATACTGGCAACGGGTACAAAAGCGGCGCTGGCAAAAACCAATGGAAAGACAAACACAAAACCAGCCAATTGTGCAGTTTCTTCGTCTTTAAGAACCATACCTAAGAAGGCCGATACCCAAGAAAAAGCGAAACCAAATAATAGATACACACCTATCATGGCCAAGGCGTTCCAGACGCCATTGTAGAAGCGGAAGCCATACAAATAACCAACAATCAACATGATGCCGATAACGCTAACGTTGCGAATAGTGTCGGCAATGGTTCTACCAGCCAATACTGCGGCCCGGCTCATTGGCAAGCTACGAAAGCGGTCGATTATGCCACTATTAATGTCACGTGCCAGACCAATGCCTGTTTGTAATCCACCAAATAAGACTACCTGCACCATGATACCGGGTAGAAGATAGTTAATGTATTTACCATGGAAGGCTGCCCCAGCTCCACCTAGCGCTCCACCAAATACAAAGTTAAAAAGTGTCAAAAAGATAATTGGTTGTATGGATGAGAAAAAGATCAACTGCGGCAAACGAGTGTAACGCAGCAAGTTACGCTTGGTAATTGCCCAGGTATCGACAAATTGGTAATAAATCTTATCCCACATCTGGCTTCTCCCGCTTTTTGCGCTTTCGCTCAGCTTCAACATCTTCAACTTTCTGGCCTGTCAGGGTCAAGAAAACATCGTCTAGTGATGGCTCGTGTAGCGATAGGCGATGCGGCACAACTTTGGCCTGATCGAGCTGCCGTACTACCTCAGCCAATTTACGAGAACCATCGCTACCAACCGGTACCGTCACCACGTTGGTGTCTGGATCGTAGGTTGGTTTTGATTTAGAAACGCTGCTTACCGCCTTTATGGCTAAGTCTTTCTGCTTGGCATCTTCTAGCTCAAATTCAATCACGTCGCCACCCATTTGGGCTTTGAGCTGGGTTGATGTGCCTTCGGCAATAAGCTTACCGCGGTCAATTACGGCAATCATGTCGGCCAACTCATCAGCTTCCTCGAGGTACTGAGTGGTGAGGAGTATGCTGGTACCTTGCTCAACGAGGTTTCGAATGGTTGCCCACAAATCAAGCCGAGTGCGTGGATCAAGCCCGGTGGTTGGTTCATCTAGAAACAATATTTCGGGATGCCCCACGAGGCTCGCGCCCAAATCTAGCCTTCGTCGCATGCCGCCCGAGTAAGTTTTGGCCAAACGTCCAGCTGCATCAGTTAGCCCCATGTCATCTAAGACCTCTTTGGTGCGAGCCTTGGCTTCTTTGGCACTCAAGTGATACAAACGGCCCACCATATACAGGTTCTCGGTACCTGTTAAATACGGATCAATGGCAGCAAATTGGCCGGCTAAGCCGATCTTCTTGCGAACTGCCTGAGGATTTTTTTCGACATCAATACCTAGTACTTTTAGACTACCCCGAGTTGGCTCGGATAAGGTACTCAGCATATTAACAAGGGTGGTTTTACCAGCACCGTTTGGCCCAAGTAGACCAAAAACTTTACCTTTTTCAGCTTTTAAGGTCACGCCATCCAATGCTTTTACGCCACCAAAGTACTTGGCGACATCATCGGCTTCAAATGCGTAGTCAGTGCTCATCAATTTCAATATATCGCAAGAAGCTTAACATGTAAAGTATTATTAGTGTTTATTTTTGGTCTGTTTCTTTGAGGTAGGTTTGGCTGAGCCTGTCAGCTTATTAAGCTGCTGCTGGCAGACAATAGCAAGACCAATAGCAACAATAACTATCAAGGTACCAATACCGAAACGTGCAAACGCCTGACCAGTGGTAGTTCCCTGGTCATTTTGACCAGTTTGTACCGAACCAGATGCTTCACTGTACAAGAAGTTCATTAGCTGCTGCTGATCCGCTGCCGAGGTGGAGTTTGGTTGCGAAGGTGCAGTCAGCCCTTCGCTGGTTCGGGTTTGCTGAACACCGTTGATGGCTTCAGTCGTGGTACTTGGCAACTGATCGGTGGTACTATCGTTTACTTCCAAAGCTATTTGCATTGACACCTATTATACAAACTTTCAAAAATATCATTGGAGTATATTTATCAACAGCCGGACTTGACGACAGGTTATACGGGGAGTAGTCTAATTTCTATGGTTAGTTATAAGGCCACAACTCCAACAATGTGTCTCGCGATTATCGTGCGTGACGGGGAGTCTGTGTGCTTGTAAATAGCTAAGTAAAATAATAAAGCACAAAAAGGCTCCCCGAGAAAAACTCGGGGAGTTTTCTTTTTGTAGAAAGGAAAGAAATGGCAGTTTTCGAAGCCGACCCACAAGTTACAAACTTTGAGGTCTTTGTTGAAAGAGTAAAAGCATTTACTAGTTGGACACTTGAGCATGTTTTTGCGCCTCATCACGTTGAGGCCCCTAAGGTCGCTAGTGAACATTTTGGTAATTCGCAAAAACACTATCCTGATCTAGGACTTCCTGAAGATGTTCGTGGTTAGATGGTGAAGCATTAACAAGATAGGAGAAAAGTAATGACAGAGTTTTTTCGATCAGAAGACCTAGAGTCAAATGGCGACCCTGAGACATCGCAACCAGAAGTATTTGAGGATGGACAAAAGGGGGGAGTAGATTGGGATGTAGATGCAGTAAGTGGTGATGTAACCTGGTCACCCGCTGTTAACAATCCTGACGAGCACCCACAAGACTTTTAAATTTGAACTAAAGAGCAGGTAAACAGCCAAGGAATAGGAATGTCAGAATTTAACAGAAAAGAATTTAAATTTGACAAGTTCTGTGGCGAGGTAGAGGTATTACTTACCTCTCCCGGTGCCCCAAAGCCAAGTCGTGCAGAAGCGCAGCGAATTGGTGCGGAATATCTTCATTTACTAAAAGAAGAGCAGGCCCCTCAAATATCCGAGCCCAGAACTGGCACTTTTAATGCAAACCTATCCAGCGTGGTTATACCAAGCGCTTTTGGTCCACTAAAGTAACACAACTTTAAGGAGCTAAACGGTTGATATCACGAGGGAAGAGCGTGGCTTCTTTGACGTTGTTGAGTCCAATAACTTTTTCGGTTAGGCGATCTAGGCCCATACCAAAACCACCGTGGGGCGGCATTCCAGCCTTCATTGCCTGGAGAAGTGGTTTAAATCCAGGGTCGTCCGGATTGGCGCCAGCTTTTTCCTGCAGCTGTTGTAACACAACCTTATAGTCATTCTCTCGCATTGAGCCAGTTGCAATTTCTACACCTCTAAATAATAGATCGATTCGATCTGCTAGTTCTGGATTATCGGCTTGTGCTTTGTGATAAAACTTCATCTCACTAGCTGGCCAATCAGCCACAAAAACTGCCTCACTACCTAGGTTTTTTGCAGAGTATTCACAAGCCCAGCGTTCTTCGTCTGGTCGCAAATCTTTTTCGCCTAATGAATTTTCTCCGGTCTCTTTACTGTATTTTTCATGAATTTCTGCCATCGACATAGCTGGAATTTCCTTTGGAAGTTGTGGCTTGGTCGCACCCCACCTCTCCAGTTCTCCACTATTGTGTTCCCAGGCATAATGTACAACTGCGTTGAGCAAACCGCTCAAGAGCTCCTGAAGCTCTTTCATAGAGATAAAACCCAGCTCGGCATCAATGGAAATATATTCGGTCATGTGCCGTTTGGTTGCGCTTGGCTCTGCACGGTACACTGGCGCAATCTCAAATACGCGTTCAAATACACCAACCAAGATCTGCTTGTAAAACTGCGGGCTTTGAGCCAGTGTGGCTTCCTTGCCGAAATAATCAATTTTAAAGACTTCTGCACCACCCTCGGTAGCCGCTGCCAAAAGTTTGGGAGTTTGGACTTCTGTAAAATCGTGACTGTAAAAGAACTCGCGTAAGCCTCGAGTTAGTGAGGCACGAATTTTGAAAATTCCTGTCTCTTGAAGATTACGAAGACCAATAGGACGATATTCGAATAAGGTATCGAGGTTTTCTGATTTATGATCAAGTGGTTTATCTATTTCAATGGGTGGTTCGTCGGTAACAGGTACCAGAACCTCAAGCTTCGGGTCGTGAATTTCAGCACCTCCTGGTGCACGGGGCTCTTCCTTGGCCAAACCGGTTATAGCCAGCACTGTGCCAATCTGCAATCCGCGTAGCTTCTCTACTTCGTTTTTGTCCTTGACCACAACCTGAATCAGTCCGCTGCGATCGCGGATATTAATAAAGGTCAGGCCACCGAGCAAACGCTTCTTGTGCAGCCAACCTTCAATACGTACTTCTTTACCGATATGTTTATGGACATCGGCGCTCAAAACTCGGTTCATCACCGACTATTCTACCATTTCACTCTCTGTTTCACGATGTTCTTTTTGGGCTAAACGCTGTGCTACCGCACGCAAATCGTCATACTGGTCAAATTCATCAATAATAGGCTCGCCAATGATCTGTTCCAAAACGTCTTCCAAGGTTACTACACCAACAATGTCTTCAAAATTGTTTACCACCACAAATAAATGGTGGTGCGTTTTTAAAAAGGCTTGTAGGGCGTTAATTAGTCGTTCTTCATCGTGCAAGTAAAACACCTGCTTGTGCATCAGGCCACGCACCGTTTCGCCAGAATCTGCCTGAAGATTCATAATGTCACGTAAGAATAGTGTGCCGACTAATCTATCCTTATTGTCTTCATAAACCGGAAAACGCGAATGCCCACTTTTATGCAGCTCATCCATTAGGACTGGGCCAATCGGCTCGTTAGAATTCACAAACTGCGCTACTTTGCGTGGTGTCATAATATCTCGAATAATTTTGTCACCAAAAGTTAAGGCATTCTGGGCGATCTGAAGTTCCTGGCTACTTATGCGGTTGTCGGCTTGTTTGCTTTGACGCTCGAGCAGCCCCACCAGGTCTTCTTTTTCGTACACCCGGCTATGTCGCACGACAACCCGATACTTACCGGTCTTTTCGGCTATCCAATTTAAAACTGGATACAAATGGCGCAGTAACCATGCCAGCGGTGTTGCAAACCAGCGAGCTAACAGGGTGCCGAGTGATGAAACCCGGCTATAGGGCAACCAAGCAAAGCCCAACCAAATCAGGGCAACCCCGCCGCAGAACGCCAACCACGGAGAAACTGACTGAGCCAGGACCACAAAAAAGCCAGCTGTGCTCAACCCAATTATTCCCCACAGTAATATCTGTAGACTTGGGCCATAAGTAGCCGCCCGAAACAACATTTCGGCTACTTGATCCCCTGACCTTGCCCGTCGTTTGAGTTCTTTGGTAGGAATGTGCGTATAAGCTTTTAGCAAAACAACTGACCCAAGGGCAACTGCGGCAAGAATGACATATAGCAAAAGCGGCATGTACTCATCTTACGGTGTAAATAGTAATTTTAAAAGCAGCCTTTAAGCTTCGTAAGCAATAATTCATGGTAATATAAAATCTGCAAATAATGGAGAACTATGAGTAATCGCTTTTTAGCTATTCTGATCGCAATCATCATTGGTGTTGGTGGAGTGTTTTGGTTTACCCGTAACAAGGCTAGTGCCCCTACCTCTGGTGGTAACAGCGCTGCTAAGACGACCAACCACGTTATGGGCAGCGGCAAAAAGAACGTTACCCTGATTGAATATGGTGACTACCAATGTCCGGCTTGTGGTGCCTACTACCCTGTTGTCAAAGCGGTTGTCGATAAATACAAGGATGACATTTACTTTCAATTCCGAAACTTCCCACTCGTACAGCTCCACCAGAACGCCTTTGCAGGTGCCCGGGCTGCCGAAGCCGCCGACAAACAAGGCAAATTCTGGGAGATGCACGACATCCTATACGAACAGCAAAACACCTGGGGACAGTCATCAAGTCCAAAGACCTACTTCGATAGCTACGCTAAGCAGCTGGGGTTGGACCAAACTAAATTCAATCAGGATTACGCCAGCAGCGAAGTAAATGATCTGATCAATGCTGATAAAAGCGCCGCTGAGGCCTTAGGTGCAACTGGCACACCAACCTTTGTGTTAGACGGTAAAAAAATTGATAACAATCCGCAAGATCAGGCAGCTTTCGAAAAACTCATAACCGATGCGATTGCTGCCAAATCTGCTGGACAATAGCTAGTAGCTTATAAATTCCTGCCAGCGGGGACGTCGTACTTTTACTTCCACTTTTGACCTCTTTGTATGAATTATTTTTATTTTTATGGACATAGCCTACACCTCTTCTGGACGGCAATTTTAAGCTCCACACCTAAAGAACCGCGTTCTGTTAAATTGTATTTTTATTTTTCGCTGCAGCGCCTCACTGCTCGAAGTAAGACTATACTCTCATAGGCCGCTTATGCTTGTCAACAAAAATACGCTAAAATAGTGACAAAAGGAAGCAAACAAACATGCACAGCAGCTTTAACGAACTAAGCACGGTCATTGCCATAGGTGTTGGCATGAGCTTACTGATGCGTATGATTCGTCAGCCACTGATTATTGCCTACATTTTGACTGGCATTATTGTGGGCCCGGCGGTTCTCAATATTATTCATTCGCCAGAAAGTATCCAGCTGTTTGCGGATTTTGGGATCGCACTGCTTCTTCTGATTGTGGGACTTGGGTTAAATCCACGGGTTATCCGCGAAGTTGGTAAAATTGCCGCCTATATTGCTGTCTTTAAAATAACTCTAGCCACTCTAGGCGGCTTTGTGATTGCCCGTGCCCTGGGCTACAACAAAACCGCTGCACTGTATATCGGCGTTTCTTTGTCTTTTTCCAGCACCATTATTATTTTGAAGTTACTAAACGACAAAAAAGAGCAGAACCGTATGTACGGCAAGATCTCGATTGGTTTCTTGCTTATAGAAGACCTCATCGCCACCTTTGTACTTATTGGGGTGACCGCTAATAGCAATGGCGGAGTCAGCTTCGCAAGCGTTTCTGTGCTGGTTTACAAGATTATTATGCTGGTTGCCCTGCTAACACTGTTTCGCATTTTTATACTGTCACGCCTTACAAACTTGATTGCCCGCTCTCA
>CAZVJS010000017.1:0-14389 GCA_964627365.1 uncultured Candidatus Saccharibacteria bacterium
CACCTGTCGGATTCGAACCGACGACCCTCGGTTTACAAAACCGATGCTCTAACCAACTGAGCTAAGGTGGCGAAATAACTCAGGAAGTATACTAAAACAGGGGTTAAATAACAACCCGCCGGGGGCGCAGAACGCGCTTTGGCCGGCCTGATGGCACTACGAGCTTCTTGAGCTGTTCTCGTACTTGGTCAGCCTCTGCAGGCATACCAAGCGTCTCATAGGCCTTCAGAAGCAGTGTATACGTTTCGCGGTTGGGTTCTAGCTCAACTGCTTTCTCAAGTTCATTGATCATAGACTTGTCATTGCCAAGCTTTTCTTGCACTTTGGCATAGGCAATATGCCGAGCAGCCAAGCCATCTTCCAGCTTAAGAGCCTGTTCAAAGGCAATCCCAGCCTTTTCATAGTTCTCTGTCTCGTAATAGATCAGGCCAAGGTTATGTAAGCTCGATGGAGAAGCCTCGATGCTTGATGCAATCTCAAAACAGTCAATGGCATCTTTGTATTCTTTTTGCTTGGCATAGAGGATACCCAGGCGGTTATAGGCGGCAGCATTGCGTTCATCAATCTTTAGAATGGTTAAAAGTGCCTTTTCGGCCCTAAGAAAACGGTTTTCACGCATACCTTGGTGGGCGATGTCCCAAAGTGTACCCAATTTATCGCTAATTCGTCTGGGGATAGCCGACAGTTCTTCGTCCCGAATCTTTGCGCTTCGGATGGCAATGGCTCCAAACCCCAGTACTAAAGCAAGGCCAAACATATTGAAATAGTATATCACGCTTAGAGGTTTAGCATCAGATCGGTCAGGAGTAGTTTGGTGTTAGGGTTATGCTTTAATGCCCCTTGAGCGGCAATAATCTGCGAGAGAGCCTGGTGTGCATGACTAATCTGTGGTTTTTGTGTCTTTTCGGACGCCAGCACCAGGGCTGCATGACATACGCGCTGTAAGGCTTGGAGTAGGTCAGGTAGTTGATCTTTGTTTTTGGACCATTGATCTACGTGGGTAAGACGATCATGGGGAGTCATAGACAAGATTTTCTTGGCTTCTTCTATACCAGTTGCCAGCGGATGATCCTGGTCGTCGGTTAGTAAGGCGTTCATCAGGCCGATCTGGCCATTGCTCATGTAAAAGGCTCGTTCCACATTTGCTTTGGGCGCATCTTTAAAATGATCCGTAAGCTGGTCCTTTTCTAGGGCTTTAAGCTGGATTTGTTGCACACGAGAATAAATAGTGGGCAAAAGGGTCTGGTTTGGGGGTGCAGTGAGGATAATCACGGTGTCGGCGGGCGGTTCTTCTAGCAGCTTCAAGAAGGCGTTTTGGGCCTCTATGGTCATGGCGTGTGCATTTTCCACTACAACCGCCCGCCGTAACGGACGTTGACCAATGGTTTTGAGCTTCATAAATTCTTGGGCCTGGCGGATAGTTTGGATCGAAATTGTGCCGTTAACTGGCTCAATATGCAGATAAAATGAATGTCCAGCAAGCTTGTCATTCTCTAATCCGAGTAACTCTGAAGCAATGTGTGTAGACACACTGCCTTTGCCGCTACCAGGTTGGCCTTCAATCAACACCGCATGAACAGGTTGCCCCAGATAGGCTTCTATCTGTTTTTTGGTCTGTGGGTGTAGTAACAAGTCCACTAGCTCGTCTCCACAATAGCCATAAATTCCTTTGGCAGGGGTGATTCAAACACTTTTCGCCCTTTGTTTGGTAGTGTTATTTCAAGTGACAAAGCATGCAGATACAGCCTATCAGCCACTTCCCCACCATATAGCTCATCGCCAACAATGGGAAAACCCAGTTTCTTGAGGTGAACTCTGAGCTGGTGGGTACGTCCTGTGGTTGGCGCAAGTTTAATTAAGCTATACTTGCTACCAGATTTTTCAACAATGTAATGTGTGGTGGCCGATTTGCCGTTGGCCCCAACTCTAAACGTTTGAGGTTTCTTGGGATTTCGCTCAATTGGCATATCGATAATTGCTTCCGCGGGTTCAGGAACACCGTTTACCACTGCAGCGTAGGTTTTCTTGACCTTACGCTGCGAGAACTGCTTCTGTAGCCAAGCCAGCGCAGCAGGATTTTTGGCAATAATCATGACGCCTGAAGTGGCGCGATCCAGTCGGTGCACGATTCCAGCCCGTTCGCCGTTCATGTCACTGACTCTACTTAGGGCAAAGGTGGCAACAGTAGCTTCTGGGTTAAACGCACCCTTACTGTGAGTCAAAACACCAATCGGCTTATCGATAACCAGGCAATCTTCGTCTTCATATAAAATCGGCAATTCAATATCGGGGATTTGGTCCAGATCAATTGGGTCGTAATCAATGGCTACTTTATCGCCAATGTGTAACTTGTCGCTAGCATCCTTTATTTGACCGTTTACAGTAATTTTCCCCTGATCAAGTAGTTTATGAACAAAGGAACGACTAATACCGTCTATGTGCCCTACAGCTGTAATATCAATTCGCTGGCCAACTTCAGTTTCTAAAACTTTGAACCGAATCATTGTGGCCTTAGGCCCACCGCTTTTTGCACTTTCAGAAGGGTTGCGTTGGCAACTTCGTTCATGGCTTTCTCGTCAGATTCGAGTTTTTTCATGAGCTTGGCTTCATCAACATTAGCCAGCTTGGCATGTAGATCTGTCAGGAATGTTTTTACTTGGTCAGCCACGTGTTGTTTGAGCTCACCGTAGCTACTCCTACCTTGCCAATCCTTGGCAACGTCCTCAACAGACTTCACACTAAGCAAAGCTGACATCTGTAATAAATTACTAATCCCTTGTTGGTGCGCCCAATCTACCTGGATCTTACCTACCGAGTCTGTTTCGGCACTCATGATTTTCTTAGCAGCCTCGTCAGGTCTATCGCTCAGCATAATCGTGCCGGCTGGATCTTCTACACTCTTGCTCATCTTTTTTTCTGGATTTCGCAAGCTACGGATTCGTACTCCTTGTTGACGTCCTGCAAAAGCAATTTGCTTAGCCCATTCCTTAGGTACGGTAAAAATTTCGCCAAATTTGTTATTTAGGCGCATTGCCAGATCTCGAGCAAGCTCTAAGTGCTGCTTCTGATCGTCTCCTAGAGGCACATACGTCGCCTCGTATAACAAAATATCTGCCGCCATCAGTACTGGGTAGTTGAGTAAGCCTACGCTCACATTATCCTGTTTATCAGCTTTCTCTTTGAACTCAACCATACGGCTGGCTTCGCCGAAGTAGGTAAAACAATCTAGTATCCAGGCTAATTCACTGTGGGCTGGAATATAACTTTGACGATAAATGTAAGTGTTTGGTTGGTCAATGTCGAGTCCAGCGGCCTTATATAGTTTTAGGTTTGCTAGAGTTTGCTGATACAGTTTTCCATGATCAATTGGCGTCGTAAAGCTATGTAGATCAGGCACGAACATATTAACTTGGTATTCGCCGGCATGAGCCTTTTGCAACTCCACCATAGGCAAAATAGCACCAAGATAGTTGCCAATATGAAACTCACTATTAGCCCGTAGTCCCGTTAAAATCACCGGTTTACTCATATTGGTTTGATTATACCTTAACAACTTATTTCATTATAGGATTGAAAAAGGGCGATAGCTTCCAGTCTCAGTTTTTCGTCTTGTTTGTACGCTTCCCGCTAAAATCGAGAGCATATCTTCTGTTTGATCCAAGTCCACACAGCCATCAGTAATACTCTGGCCGTATAAAAGTTCAGCTGGATCATCCAAAGGTTGGCTACCCGCCACTAGATTACTCTCTATCATAACACCCCGAATTGCACTTTTACCAAGGAGTATACGCTCGCCAATCTCCCTAATAACTTCAGGCTGTTTCAGATAATCTTTTTGGCTATTACCGTGAGATGCATCAACAACTACAGCCGGAATTAGTCCTTTTTCCTCCATTAACTCAACTGCTTGAGCAATATGTATGTCTGAGTAGTTAGAGCCGTCCTGATCACCTCTCAATATAATGTGAGTAGTAGGATTACCGGTTGTCCGAACTATCATGGGCCGCCCATCAGCACCTGTTCCAGGAAACACGTGTGGTGCCGTGGCTGCTTTTGCTGCTTCCACCGCCGCTTTTATGCTCCCTTCAGGTGTATTTTTAAAACCAACAGGAGAAGAGGAACCAGATGCATACTCACGGGCATTTTGATCAGTTGTGTTCCTGGCTCCAATTGCGTCATAAGCAACCAATCCATTCAGATATTGTGGGGTTCTGGTTCCAAGTCGCTCCATGGCTATCGGCACGCCCATGCTAACAATCTTACTTGCGGTCAATCGAACCAGAACTACCCCTAGATTTAAGTCGTACGACTTGTTGAGCAATGGATCATTCATCAGTCCTTTCCAGCCAAGTTCGGTACGCGGTTTTTCCATGTAGGCACGCATGACAATTTCCAGGCTATCCCCATACATTTCACGCATAACTGCTAACCATTCTGCATACTCAAGAGCGATTTCTGCTGAATGAATCGAACATGGCCCAGCGATAACTAATAGTCGATCATCTTCACCGTTTAAAATACTCGTAATATCTTCTCGTGCATCAAGTGTCGTCTCTCCTATCGTTTCAGTAAGAGAAATTGCATCGACAACTTCTTGAGGTGTAAGCATGGGAACTTTTTCGGAAATTCTAATATCAACAAGGTCACCCCAATGACTCGTTGTTGGAGCTTCTGTTGTTTGGGTATCGTGGATGCGCTCCACAAGCCTCTCCTTTATGGAAATGGCTTCTTCTAGAATTGGATCGTATCGTTCAAATTGCTCTTTCATATCTTCCCCAGATTAAAAAACCGCCCGTCGGGCGGCTTGATCGTTGCAAAGTTGCTTTTAGGTTAAATGCAATCAGCCGCCAGTGTAGGGTTCGTAAACCAGAACGTAAAATACATGATTGCTCTTGACATCAGGGGTAATATATCACTATTACTAAGAATTGTCCAGGAGCTCATTAAATGGCTTCGTATGCTTCAACGAAACGCGCGGGTACTAGCACTACACTATCTTCGTGCTGAGGAGTTACAAGAGCCAAATAAAGCCCTCCTTTATTGCCACTAAAGCTCTGTTGGTTTTCTTCAAATGTTATTTCACTATCCATACAGAAGCCCAAAACTTCTCCAACAAATGGTTCTTTAGGATATTCAAACGAAACCAGATCGATTGATTCACGAATCGCAATTACCGGAGCAAGCATGGTAAGTGTTTGCCCTTTAAGTCTTGTAATATTATCAAGGTGCAGCATGTAAGTGTCGAGCAAGCTCTCTGGAAGCTCAGCGTCAACAGCATCTTCAATCACCCGAGAAAGACTTGGGAAGTCAACTACATCGCCTTCAGCCAAAATAACATCAAGCTCTTCGGCAGATTCATCACCTTCAAGATCTGTAATAAGTTCGTTGGTGTATTCGGCGGTTTGTGCTGCAGCTAGCTCAAGAGTGGTAGACTTTACGGGCGCAAACATACGATAAACAATGCTCGTATCATCTAGCCAGTTATGGTATGTACGATCTGCCATAATAAGGGAATAACCTATAATTTCGACGTTTTGTTGATCGCCTTCGCCCAGAAAAATTCTGATACTATCCGCAACCGCTTCTGTCTGATCTTTTTCGATATGTACGGAGTGGGTGACGTTGCCATATAGGTCCACGCCTGGTACATAGTACTCTCCCCTGCAGATAACCCGCTGTCCTGTAAATAAATCACCTGCCAATTCATTTAGACGTAGAAGTGCTTCTTGTTTGAGTTGCTCTCTGTGCTCGCCCTGCACAGCGTTAATGCCATCTTGAAGTGTCATCGCATATTCAGCAAAGCTAGCCAAGCTATCAACCGCTTGTTGCTTTATTTCAAGTGGATCACTGGGTATGTCTTCAGGCATCGTAGTTTTTGCCCCACCGTTCGAAGATAGTGTATAACTTAACTAAGCAAAATTCAAAACTAACGTTTGGTGAACTGGCGTTTCTTGCGTGCGCCCTTAAGGCCGAACTTCTTACGTTCTTTCTCGCGAGGATCGCGGCCGAGCAAGTCAGCCCGCTTGAGTGTGCTCTTCAGGTCTTCATTAGAAACAACCAAAGCTTTAGAGATACCAAGTTGGATTGCATCCACTTGGCCGCTCATACCACCACCGTTGACTACCACACTCACATCAAACTTACCGTTTTGCTCAAGAACAGTAAAGGGTGTCTGCAGTCGGTTTAGGAGATATTTACTATTTGTTAAATATTCTTCTGCTGGCTTGCCGTTTATGGTGATCACACCCTTACCAGTGGTTAGGCGTACACGAGCAGTGGCGCTTTTGCGACGCCCAAGTCCATAGTGATAGTGTGCTGTAGCCATTATTTCTTTCCTTTCAGTGATAGGGTCTCAGGTTTTTGAGGCGCGTGTTGGTGTTCGCTGCCTGCATATACCTTGAGGCGTTGTAACCGGCCATCACGTAGCTTATTGACAGGCAGCATTCCACGAACGGAGTGAATAATAACTTCAGTCGGGTCTTTGGCCATCTTTTCTTTTAGGCTGGCTTCTTTGAGCCCTCCTGGATAGTGGCTGTGGTGGTAGTACATCTTATCTTCCAGCTTGTTGCCCGTTACAACTAAGTTGGCAGCATTGGTCACAATTACGTAATCCCCACCGTCAACATGGGCAGTTACTGATGGCTTACCTTTACCAATGAGCAAGCTGGCAACAACGGTAGACAGGCGCCCCAAAGTAACCTCGCTGGCATCAATAACATACCATTTGCGACTAACATCAGCTGTTTTCTGGCTATAGGTCTTCACTATTTCTTCTCCTTGGCTGCGGCCGGCTTTTTGACAGCTGTTTTCTTAGCTGGTGCTTTTGTGGCCGGCTTTGCTGCGACAGGGACAGGCTTAGCTACAGGTTTAGTTGCTGCTTTAGATAAATCATCGACAAAGCTTACTTTGGCCATTTGGGCTTGATCACCGCGGCGCACAATGGTTCGTTCAATACGAAGGTGCCCACTGTCACGGCCAGTCAGCTTGGGTGCAATTTCATCAACCAGCTTATTGGCACTTGAAATAGTGTTTACGCTAGCAATAATCTGGCGTCGATTGTGCAAATCGCCTTTTTTGGCCTTGGTAATTAGTCGTTCGACATACGGAACCATTTCTTTGGCCTTGGGCAATGTGGTAACAATTGACTCATGGATAATCAATGAGTCAGCCAAACCTTTCAGAAGCGCTTCGCGCTGATCACGTTCGCGTCCAAATTTACGACCTTGGTATCCGTGGCGATGCATGTTTAGAGCTCCAACTCCGCCATTTTTTCTTTGACTTCATCAAGTGCTTTGTTACCAAAACCCTTGAGGTCACGTAGTTCAGCATCGCTCAGGCTAAACAGATCCTTGAGCGTGTGAATGTCGTTGTTGATCAAAGCGTTGGTAGTGCGTGCAGACAAGTTCAGATCCTCGATACTTGTCATCAGCTCTGGTGGTTCTTCACCGTCGTCGTTGGCACCTTCTTCAGAACTTGCAGTTTCGTGACTGGTTGTTTCTACTCGGGTTTGGCCGGCAAGTGCTGTATATTGGTTGACCAAGATAGCTGCAGCTTCTTCGAACGCATCACTTGGTGTAATGGAACCATCGGTGTCGATAGTGATCAAAAGCTTGTCCAGGTCGGTCATTTGGCCAACACGGGTGTTCTCTACCTTATAACGAACTCGCATAACTGGGCTAAAGATTGCATCTACGGCAATCATGTCGCTGTGCTTACGAGCAGCGCCTTCTTCTACTGTGCGGTAACCACGGCCTGTTTCTACAGTAATGTCCATGGTCAGTTTGGCTTTGGCGTCGTCAAGAGTCGCAATTACGTGGTCGGCGTTAACAATCTCAACATCAGCGTTGGTTTCGATGTCTTTAGCGGTCACTGTGCCTTTACCGGACTTGGTAATGCGTAAGTTCTGCGGTTCATCGCCGAATACGCGAAAACGAATACCTTTGAGTTTGAGCATGATATCAACCATGTCCTCTTTGACACCCGGAAGCGTTGTGAATTCATGGGTGGCGCCTTCTACCTTAAAAGACGTTACAGCGGCACCAGCAATGCTGGACAGCAATACTCGACGCAAGCTGTTTCCGAGCGTCATTCCGTAGCCAGTGTGCAGCGGTTCAACCGTAAAGGTTGCTGAGGTCTTGGTGTGATCCTCGACGTTGACCAGCCCTGGGGTGTGTATCATTTTTGACATAATTTCTCCTTGCCTCCCTTAGCGTGAGTAATATTCCACGATTAATTGTTCACTAATGTCCGGTTCGGCCTCTTCTCTCGTAGGGACGCCCGTAACAGTTATCTCCATCTTCTTGCGATTAACCTTAACCCAAGCCGGAATATCGTTGGGGCTGACAGGGCTAACTTCATCAAGCTTATTGAAATACTCATTCTTTTCGCTGTGCGGACGAACAATAATAACATCGCCAGCCTTAACACGAATTGATGGAATGTCGACTCGGCGACCGTTTAGCATAAAGTGTCCATGAGTAACCAATTGACGTGCAGATTGACGGCTCATAGCCAGACCGCTTCGGTAAACAGTATTATCTAGACGACGTTCTAATAGCTGCAATAACACCTGGCCAGACTGGCCCTTTTCGCGGGAAGCTTCTTTCATAAGGTTACTAAACTGCTTTTCAAGCAGACCATACAGGCGCTTGACCTTTTGCTTTTCGCGAAGTTGCAGAGCATATTGGCTAGGTTTCTGGCGGCGCATATTTTGGCCATGCTGACCTGGTGGGGTTGGACGCTTTACTAGAGCCTTATGGGCCTTGGGATGCAGTGCATAGCCTTCACGGCGGCTGAGTTTAACAATAGAACGTGTTTCGCGGGCCATTTAAGCTCTCCTTGCCTTCCTGGGACGCACGCCACCATGTGGAATGCCCGTTACATCACGAATGCTCTCTACTTGAATGTTCAGATTCTGTAAGGTACGAATAGCAGCTTCTCGGCCAAGACCAATGCCCTTTACATAGACATCAGCTTTTTTGAAGCCGTGCAGTTGTGCTGCGGCCTGACCAGCTTTTTCGGCAGCCACTTGAGCTGCGTACGCGGTACCCTTCTTGGAGCCACGGAAACCACAGGCACCGGCGCTCGAGTAAGTCAACGCGCCACCCTTGTCATCGGTAAAGGTAATAATCGTGTTATTAAAGGTGGCCAGTATATGAACTTGCCCAAATGGTACTGAGCGCTTAGCTTTTCGGCGCTTGGGCTGAGCAGCTGGAGCTGGTGTGGTTGCTTCGGTGGTAGCTTCGACGGTTGTAGTTGGTTCTTGGGTTGTTTCTTCAGCCATAATAATCCTTAAGTCTTAGACGGAGCTTTCTTAGCCGTACCACCAACTGTTACTTTCTTACCTCGACGGGTACGCGCGTTTGTGCGTGTACGTTGACCTCGTGATGGCAAATTTGCTTTGTGCCTGAGACCACGATAGGCATTGATATCTTTCAGGCGCTTAATATTGCCAGTTACGATTCGCTGTAATTCGCCCTCAACTGTGTAGTCATTGTTAATAACTTCCTGGATCCGTGAAATTTCGTTATCAGTCAGATTTTTGACTCGCACAGTGGGTTCAACTTTTGCGACTGCCAAAATAGTGGCACTTGTTTGTGGGCCAATCCCATAAACATAGGTCAAAGCCACGTGAACTTGTTTTTCAGTTGGAATGGTAACGCCGGAAATACGAGCCATGCTTAACCTTGCCTCTGCTTGTGCTTGGGTTTAAGTTTGTTAATAACATAAATCCGGCCCTTACGGCGGACTATTTTGTCATCTGGACTGATTTTCTTGACACTGGCACGCACTTTCATGCGGATCATGCTCCCTTCAGGTGCATAACACACTGCTTAATTTATGACTTGCGATAGGTGATTCTGCCCTTACTGAGATCGTAAGGAGTCAACTCAACCGTAACGCTGTCGCCAGGCACAATACGAATGTAATGTTTTCGCATCCTCCCTGCAACATGAGCTATTATCTGGTGGCCATTCTCGAGCTCAACCTTAAATTGAGTCCCTGGCAGGGTCTCTATAATGGTTCCTGTCAGTTCGATTACTTCCTTGTTAGCCGCCATATATAACAGAGGATAAGTATAACAAACTTATAGGGGTCTGTAAACAATTTTCTCAAAGAAACCCCCTCCTGCTTCGGAAGAGGAGCTGTTACCTCCATTATAACACAATGGTCTAGGCTTTTTTATCCCTGTTAGAGGATTTATTACGGCGAGGGATGAACCGCAGTCTTCGGGCACCTGTGGCGGCCTCGGCAGGTGTTTGTTGGTCATAGAAGAAATCCGGCTGAGTGTACTGGTCGTAGGTCACCATGAGGGCACGCGATTCAATCTGCCTGAGCGTTTCAAGCGCCACCGATACAAGGATCAGAATACTTGTTCCTCCGATAGCGACATTGGTCTTGAGGAAAATTTGGGCAATTATGGGCAGCAACGCCAAAGCACCGAGTGCGAAAGCACCAAACAGAGTCAAACGATTCACAACTTTACTGAGATACTTCTCTGTTTGAGCCCCAGAGCGAATATCGGCAATAAAGCCACCTTGTTTTTGTAGGTTTTCGGCAATTTCTTTGGCATTAAAAGCAATGCTTGTGTAGAAAAAGGTAAAGATGACTACCAGTACAAAGTAAACAATGGGGTAAAGGTATGGCTGCCAGCCACCGGCTTGAAACGATTGAACGCTAGGATTTTGGAACAGTTTTACGAGTTCAGTACCGATTTGCTGCAAATGGGCATTGGCAGATCCAGCCATTAATTGTCCAACAAAACTCGGCACACTTAGAAAAGCCACCGCAAAAATGATTGGTATAACACCGGCTGTAATGAGTTTTACCGGAAGTACAGTGGTTACACCGCCGTAAGCTCTATTGCCCTGGACACGCTTGGCATAATTGACAGTTAAGTTTCGGGCTGCTTCGTTGAGCTTTACAACTGCTACCGTCACGGCGGTTATAATTGCGAAAATGAGCAAGGAGTATAGAACTGCATTACGACTAAAGGGTAACTGAAACCCAAGCAAGCTCCACTTGGCGTTATTAGCTGTCAAAGAAGCGAATAGCCCAGTGATGGTCTTTGGCAAACTGCTCACAATACCTACGGTAATAATCAGGGAAATACCATTTCCGATACTCTGTTCGGTCATGAGTTCACCAAGCCACATCAAAATCATTGATCCACCGGTAAGAGCTGTTACCATCAAAACCCACTGACCAAGGGAGGAGTTGGCGGTAATATCTCCTAAACCACCAATACTTGAGGCTGATTGGCGCACCAGGTATATTGCTCCGATCGACTGAATGATTGCTAGTGGCAAGGTCAGGAGGCGGGTATACTGATTTATCTTCTTACGCCCGTATTCTCCTTCTTTATTGAGGGCTTCAAGCTTTGGTATGGCTCGAGTCAAAAGCTGCATGATAATAGAGGCGTTAATATATGGACCCAAACCTACCAGCATGATAGAGAAATTGGCCAGCGCTCCACCGGATAGAACATTAATAAAACTCAATAGTTGTGGGGATTGAGCCGAAGAAAACAGATTTTCCAGAATTTGCTTTAGAGTCTGTGGGTCGCTAATGGGAACCGGGATGTGAGCATAGATGCGAAAAACCAAAATCATACCAAGAACAGCCAAAATACGCTTCCGCATATCTGGATTCTTGAATGACAACCAAATTGTTTTCCAGCTCACTTTTTACCCTCTTAGCGTCTCATTTATTAAAACACAGAATGCAGATAAACAACTTATTCTGATGTTTTTTTGTCAGTCTTGGTAACTGAACGTCCAACCCGTGGAACAGCTTTAAATGTTCCGCCAGCCTTTTGAATAGCTTCAATAGCGTTTGTGCTGGCAGCTTGGATACTAACTGTGTGTTTTTTGCTAACATCACCCTTTACTATCAATTTGACTGAAACATAAGGATTAGATGCTAGTCCAGCCTCAGCTAAAGTTGCATTGTCTACTGTGACACCAATGTTATCAAGCTGGCCGGTGTAGACCACTTCCATGGGCGTACGATGAGAGTGAAAACCACGTAATTTAGGCAAACGCTGAACTAGTGGATTCTGACCACCTTCAAAACCAGGCCGACGACCACTACCGGTCCGAGATTTCTGACCTTTGGTACCTCGTCCGGCAGTTTTTCCCCCACCAGCTGAGATACCCCTACCAACTCGAGAAGGCGACTTGTGGGCCGAAATGTTTAATTGATTATACTTCATGCTTCTTCCTTTTTGACTGCCTTGGCTTTAGCGGCGGGTTTGTTGGCTTGTTGAAAAGTAATCCATTGCTTAGCTGGCACCAGATCTTGTAAGGCCTGGATTGTGGCGTAGGCGGTATTGGTTTTATTACTCGAGCCTAGCGACTTGGACAATGCGTTACTAACACCACCAACTTCTAGAATGGTGCGCACCACACCGCCGGCAATTAAACCCGTACCGGCACTAGCTGGTTTGATCAAGATGTAAGCACCGCCAACCTTACCGGTTGTTTCGTGTGGCAGCGTACCTTTGTAAAGCGACAAAGTTATCATGTTTTTCTTTGCAACTTCAGATGCTTTAGTAATAGCGGTAGTTACGTCAGCCCCTTTTGCCGTACCTATTCCAACCCGCCCTTTTTTATCACCAAGAACTACTAAGGCACGAAAACGAAAACGCCGACCACCCTTTACTACACGTGCGACTCGGTCAATGTGCAGTACACGCTCATCAAATTGTTTTTCTTCTATTGCTTGCTCTGCGGCTCGGCGAGGGTTTGTCATTGCGGGTGCCATTAGAACTCCAATCCTGCTTTACGCGCGGCGTCAGCCAGCGCTTTAATTCGACCATGATACAGTTTACTGCCCCTATCTAAAACAACCCGCTTAACTTTGGCTGTTTTAGCCTTTTTGGCAATCTCTTCGCCAACCCAAACAGCCTTGTCGCTCATCGTGCCCTTGAGACTCTTTTGCCCGACTGTAGAAACAGCCGTCAAGGTAACGTGCTTACTGTCATCAACAATTTGAGCAGCTACGTGGGTATTACTAATGAACACCGTCAGACGTGGTCGTTCGGTGGTGCCGCTAATATTAGCCCGTACGCGGTGGGCTCGCTGGGTCTTATTCTGTCTGGAGTGTGCTAGTCGATTCATACTATTTTTCCTTACCGCTCTTACCGCTCTTACGGATAATTCGTTCATCAGTATACTTGATACCTTTTCCTTTGTAGGGTTCGGGTTTCTTGAGTGCTCGAATCTCTGCGGCCACCTGGCCAACTTGCTGCTTGCTGATACCGGTGATAGTAATTTGGTTCTGCTCAACTTTGGCAGTAACCCCTTGTGGCAATGCATAGTTCACTTCGTGTGAGAAACCCAAGTTGAATTTGAGATCGTTGCCAGCTAAGTTAACCTTATAGCCAACACCATTAATCTCGAGCTGCTTACTAAAGCCTTCTGTTACACCGGTCACCATGTTCTGTAAGAGTGCTCGCATCAAGCCATGTTTGGAACGATGCATTTGTTCATCATCGCTACGCGCAACTACCAGCTCGGCATTATCCTGAGAAATCATAATCCCTGGCATAGTAAATTGCTCTAGGCTGCCTTTTGGACCATTCACAGCAACACTATCAGCATTGATAGTCACGGTGACACCTGATGGGATGGTTATGGGCATTTTTCCTACACGACTCATGATTTCTTCCTTAATACACCGTACAAATTAATTCACCACCAACACCTTGAGCTTTGGCATCAGCACCTGTCATAACACCTTTAGAGGTGGAGATAATGACAATACCACGGCCTTGCTTAACGGTTGGGATTTCCTGGGCACCGGCGTACATTCTACGACCAGGCGTACTCAAACGTTTGATATTAGTAATACGAGCGTTCGCTTCTGGCCCGTGGATAGTAACTTCAATGGTCTTTCCAACTTCGCCTTCAACAACATTGACTCCGTCAATGAAGCCGCTGTTTTTGAGCAGCTCGGCAACTGACTCTTTGACCTTGGAGTGCGGAATTAGAACTTCAGATTTGCGAACAGCAACAGCGTTTCGAATCCGGGTTAGCATGTCGGCGATGGGGTCTGTAGATACTTTAGACATATATGCTCCTTACCAGCTGGCTTTCGTTACGCCAGGGATTTCTCCCTTGCTTGCGTGTTCACGGAATGAAAGGCGTGAAAGGCCAAAAGTACGCATATAACCATGTGGTCGACCAGTTTCCTGGCAGCGATTCTTTAGGCGGGTGGGCGATGAGTTACGAGGCAGTCTATGCAAACCCTCTTGGTCACCAAGCTCTTTGAGCTCGGCTCGCTTGGCGGCGTAGCGCTCGTGCATCTTATGACGCTTTAGGTCGCGTGCGATAATTGATTTCTTGGCCATTAGTTGTTCTCCTTCTCGAATGGCATGCCAAATTTA
>CAZVJS010000018.1:0-7168 GCA_964627365.1 uncultured Candidatus Saccharibacteria bacterium
TAGTACAATACACGTAATGGACCAAGTAAAAGTTGTTGCTTTTGTGGGAATGCCCGGAGCTGGTAAGAGCTATTGTGTAGACTACCTGGGCGAAAAAGGTATCCCATCTGTCTATTTCGGTGGTATCACGGTGGATGAAGTCAAAAACCGTGGTATGGAAGTCAATGAAATGAACGAAAAGACAGTACGTGAAGAGCTGCGAGCAAACGAAGGTCTCGGCGTAATGGCTAACCGAATCATTAAAAAGATTGATGGTTTAGTCGCAGATGGACACCAAAAAGTAGTAGCCGATGGGTTATATAGCTGGACTGAGTACAAGGTTTTCAAAGACCGTTATGGCAAGAACGTAACCATCATCGCCATTGCCGCACCCAGGCACTTGCGTCATGATCGTTTGACCCACCGCCCCATACGGCCATTTACTGATGATGAAGTAACTTCACGAGAATACGCTGAAATCGAAAACATCGAAAAAGGCGGCCCCATTGCTAACGCCGACTACACTATAGTGAATGATGGCAACCCTCAAGACATGCTCAAAAAACTCGACCGTATTTTAGCTGAGATTAGTTTTTAGAATAGTTGCTTAGTCCAACAATATATTGTATAAATTAGACTATGTCGAGTTCTGATTTTACGATAGGAGAACCATATCCATCCCTGCCCGCAGCCGATGTTTTAGATCAGTTTATTCTACGCCGTGCATATGATACGGGTTATGGCGACAATCAGCACGTCGCAGAGGGTTTTATTGAGCAAAAGGGGGCACCTGGCGAGCGTGCCACTTGTATGATTGCCTCTCGTCTCAATGGTCTTATTGGACTTGGTGCTATTGCCACTAGCGATGCCGAAGCTGCTCACAATGATCTTGCCACCAGCGATGCCTTTAGGTGGACCTACTTACCTAGCAAGGATTTGTACTTCCCTATGATGAATATCAAAACTCTGGCAGGTAACTTTAACCAAGAAGGGTTGCTGCCAGTAAGTGTTGAGTTTTCGCCGATTTACCGGAGTGCGGAAATTCCTAGACATCAGTTAGTTAGTCTTGTGGGCCGAGCTGGTAATGCGCATGTTGGGGTTATTTTGAGCCGTTCGGATATTGGACACGATATTGCAGCAATTCCCACACCAAACGCGGGGGAATTACTCGTGGTGGATTCACGCCGGCCAGATACTCCTCTAGTGAAAGACCCTGAACAAATTGTTGACTATCTTAACGGTGATGATTGTTCGGACATTCAGTTGATGCATGAGGGTCAACGATCACTTGATATAATCGTGTAATTTGCGGGCATCACGGTGCTTGCGAAGTTTGGCTAAGGCTTTGGCCTCAATCTGGCGAATGCGTTCACGCGTTACGTTAAACTCCTGCCCTACTTCCTCAAGCGTATGGCTCTTGCCATCCTCCAGGCCAAAGCGAAGTTTGAGTATTTTTTGTTCTCGTTCGGTCAGAGCGCCCAGCATGTCTTTTACGTGCTCTTTCAACAGCTGCGTGGTAGCAGATTCCTCGGGGCTAACAGTATCTTCGTCCTCGATGAAATCTCCTAGCACTGAATCTTCTTCGTCATCACGGACAGATGCGTCCAGGCTAGAAATATCCTGCTTAATCTTCATGATGTGCTCAACTTTATCAACGTCTATTTCCATAGCTTCGGCAATTTCTTCGTTGGTTGGCTCGCGGTTGAGTTCTTGCGTCAAGCGCCGTTGGGTACGGAGTAGTTTGTTGATGGTTTCCACCATGTGCACCGGAATACGAATCGTTCGGGCTTGGTCAGCGATAGCCCGGGTAATGGCCTGGCGAATCCACCAGGTGGCATAGGTACTAAACTTGAAGCCCTTGTCCGGGTCAAATTTCTCTACGGCGCGTAGCAAACCAGTGTTGCCCTCTTGAATTAGGTCGAGTAGATCCAAACCACGTCCCACGTAGCGTTTGGCGATCGAAACCACCAGACGCATGTTGGCTTCAGCCATTTTGTCCTTGGCCCGTTTGTCTCCGGCTACCACTTTCTTGGCCAATGCTAGTTCTTCCTCGGCGTTAAGAAGTGGGATTTTACCAATTTCCCTTAGGTACAAGCGCACTGAGTCGTCAGCAATGTCATCCAAATATACTTGTTCATCAAGCTTAATCTCTTCGTCGTCTTCTGCCACCCATTCATCGGTAAATTCACCAGTTTTGGGATCTGTGGCACTGGTTATAGGGATCTCAGCATCTGCTAGCTCTGTATAGAGCGCATCCAGAATATCTACGTTCTCGGGGGTATCGGCAATTGCCGAAAAAATATCCCGTTGATCAATTTTTCCGGCCTTTTTAGCCTTTGCAAACAGATCTTTACGAGCTTTATCGAGCACTGGATCTACGGTATTTTCTTCTACTACTTCATCTTTATCAGCTTTACTAGCCACTTATGGCCTCCTTCGTACTTCTTAATAATATATCGAGGGCTTTGGCCTCTTTAAGCAAGGCGTCCATTTGTGCTTCATCAGCAATATGCATTTGAGCCGACAGTTCGCCTTTTTTGACTTTTACATAGTGGTCTATCAGCCGGGCCTGCAACCGAGCGGCTTCGTAACGAAGCTCTAATGTCTCGAGACCCTGATAGAGTTGCTCATATAATAATAACAGAATCTTCACATAATCGCTAGAGGTGGATGGTATTTTTTTCTGGTCCTTTTTGATACTAAAATCTGGATGTTTTTGCAGAAATGCCAATAATTCTTGGGCTTGCTTTTCGGGGAGCATGTCGGCCGTGATTTTTATGATTTCTGGGCGTACTTTGGGAACCAGTAGCAACAGTGACAAGATCTGGTTCTGTGTCTTCACTTGCTCTACGCGCATGGGGTCAAGTTTGGGCTGTTCAGCGGATTTGCGCATTATTTTGCGTTCACCGCTGGTTTGCTTGAGCTTGGACCGTAGTGCATCTGGGCTCACGCCAATTAACTCAGCAATTTGGGTGATGTAATGATCCTGCTCAACGCTGTCGGTTAGAGCCCTTATGACCTTGAGCAAAATGTCGCTAAATTGGCGCTTGCCTTGAGCGGAGTTGATGTCTAACTCTTTTTTGTAGCGGTCAATCAGCCAATCCAAGGCGTACTGTGGCTCTGTAATCACCTTCTCCCAAGCTTTAGGGTCTTTTTGAATGAGTTCATCTGGGTCTTTACTGCCCGGGACGGTAATGATGCTTAGTGAGATGTCTGCTTTGGCCGCTAGCGGAATGGCCCGTTCGGTCGCTTGCAGGCCGGCACTGTCTTGGTCAAAGGCCAGACGCACATCATGCGTAAAACGCCCCAGGATCTTCAGATGCTGTTCGGTCATAGCTGTGCCAGCTGTGGCCACTGTCTGCAGCACTCCAGCTTGATGGCTGGCAACGACATCCATATTGCCTTCTACCACCACCGCATAGTTGTTCTTTCGAATAGATTCTTTGGCTAGATGCAGTCCAAACACGTGCCGGCTTTTATCGTACAAAGGAGTCTGCGGTGTGTTGATGTACTTGGGCGCATTTGGTTCGTCATTCAGCAACCGGGCAGTAAAACCAATCACTCTACCCTGCTGGTCCTGCAGCGGAATCATAATCCGGCCGCGGAACATGTCCCGCATATCGCGGTAGCGCTTGCTGGCTAGGCCGGCGCGCTGGATTTCTTGCTCCGAGAAGCCCTTTTTGAGCAAAAATTTGCTCAAATCGGCATCGCCATTGGGTGAGTAGCCAATCCGGAAATCCAGCGCCGTTTGCTTAGTGTATCCACGTTTTTTCAGGATATATTCGTAGGCTTCCGGCGTTTTAGAAAAATGTATTTGATAAAATTTGGCTGCTAGTTCTGTGGCTTCATATAATCGTTCTTTTTCTTTGCCGCGTTCAGCATCGTAGCCGCTACGGTACTGGGTCAGATCCACACCTGCTTGCCTCGCCAGCAGCTCCAGTGCGCCTTTAAAATCCACACCTTCCATTTCCATGACAAAGCTAAACATATTGCCGCCCTTGCCACTGGAAAAGTCATGCCATATCTGCTTTTCTGGACTAACCATAAAGCTGGGTGTCTTTTCACTGCTAAACGGGCTCAGCCCACGAAAATTCCGCCCTGCTCGCTTAAGCTCCACATAGCGACTAATCACGTCTTCAATAGCCAACCGACCCTTAATATCCTCTACCGCATCCATACTATAAGCTTATAGCTTTTATCTGCTAGCTCATAGCATAAGGATTTCTTCCTAGGCAGCTTTCCTTTGAGCTGCGTTTGCAATCTCAGCTTCGGCAACTGCACCTCGTATGGCGCCCAGTGTTTCAGCAGCATTACTAATGGCTACATCTTTGATTTCAGCTGGTGGTTCCACTATGACTTGGTTGGCTGAATCCCGGTCGACCATGTTAAGTGGACCATGCATCGCTTCACTTTGTCCGTCTGCTGTCTCATTGAAGACACTCAAGCCTGTACTTGTCTTATGGAAACCTTCATGTGCAACGCCTCGGTGCATATCCTTAACCTCGCCGGCCACTTCACTGCGAGTGTGCGCTCCCGGGAACACGCGTTCATTAGTTGTGCCTTGACCATATCCTCCAAAGTCGTAAGCCGTATTTGCAGTGTGAGTCTCTGTGCCTTGATCAGTTTTTTTCTCTACTTTGATAACTTCTGTCATATGGCCTGGCAGTACTTTTGCCTGAATAGTAGTGTCGCCGTTATTAATTTCAGTTTTTTGAGCCCAACCTTTAGAACGTTTTACTTCTTCAAGTGGTTTTACTGCATCAACACGATCAATTAACTTTGACGCAATCCTGCCTACTTGGTCAGCAATTTGCGCTTCTGTTTTTGGATGACGCTTTGCTTCTTGTGATGCTGGGCTTAGTGTTTCTACTGACATTTTGTTTTCCTTCTTTCTTTTTTATTTTTAGCTTTGTTTTATTTAGCTTGCCTACAGTATAGCGTATTTTTGCTTTATTGTCAATATAGTTATGGTTGCCTTTCTTCCAGGGGCCTCTGGCACCTTACCCCTAAAACCTTTATCATAGTGCTTATGGCTCAGAATAAAAATAGCTATATTCCACCCAGTATCCAACGACAAATGGATCAGCACCTGCAACAGATGCCAGCCAACCTCCAAAAATACCAGGGCGGTAATACTTATATTCCGCAAAAAGCCGCCCAAGAGATGTCCAACTACATGAAGAAATCTATGCCGTCGCACATGCAGGAATACATTACCCCATACATGGAAAAACAAACTAAGGCTGGGCTAAATTCGCTGGATCCGGGCACAACGCGCGTTGCCCAAGAACGTGCGCCCGCACCTAACCTGATGCGGCGTGATCACTCAGCTTTTGGTGAGCAGTTTAATGTGGATGTAGGTGCCGGTAAGCGAGGGAGTTTATCTTATTCACCGCAATATTCGGCACAGGAAAATGCGCCTTCCCCAGCCCCACCGCCCGTGGATTTACCACCGAATAACCAAACACCATACGACTTTATCATGCAAAATCCACAGAAAACCCCCAGTAAATTTGGTTTTGATGGATCCAAAAAGTCACGCATTATCTTGGTGGCTATTGTTGGTGGGGTATTATTGGCGTTGTTTATCATTATCGCGGCCATCATAAGCAGCAGTGGCAAGAGCAGCACTCAGAGCCTAATTAGCCTAGCCGAGGAACAAAACGAGATTATCCGGGTAGCCGACATAGGTGTCAGCAAAGCTCGAACAGCTGATGCCAAAAACCTGGCCACTATTACTTCCTACTCCTTTAGAAGTTCGCAAGCTGATACATTGGCCCTCCTTGCCAAACAAGGCCATAAGCTCAAGACTAAGCAGCTAGCTCTCAAGCAAGATAGTAAAACCGATAGCCAGCTCACCACAGCCGATCTGAATAATAAATTTGATGAGACCTTTAAGCAGCTAATTGGCCAAAGCTTGGTAACTTACCAGAAAGACGTAAAGGCCGTTTTTGATTCATCTACCAACAAATCTGAAAAACAGATCCTCTCGACCAGCTACAATGGTGTAACACTCCTGGTTAGTAGCCAGACTGCTCAATCTAACTAGTTAAATTGTGGGAAAGCGTTTTTGTTGCCCATCACCAGATCATAACTGTGGCGGATTAGCCCTTGGACTTCTTCCCAAGGTAATTGGCCAGTAAGTACCACCGTATTCCAGTGCTTTTTGTTCAGGTGATAGCCTGGCATAACGGTTTCGTACTTTTCTCTCAGGAGCGTAGCAAGTTGTGGGTCACATTTGAGACTGATGCGTACCGGGTTAGTCTTTTCAGGAATAAGTGCAAACATTTTGTCTTTGGCCTTGTACACCGCCACATCTTCGCCAAAAGGATAATCCAGCTTGGCATTTGGCATACTCAGCACGTAATCTTCAACTGTTTTGTGATCCATTAGTCTAGTATAGCAAGTAGATTGCTTATTTATACCTTTTATGGTAAAATAGCATCGCTTAACATTTCGATGTTAGTGCACATTCACGTCGACAACTGGAAAGAGGAAACTCTCGTGGTAACAAGTTTTTTCGTAGGTATCGCCTTCGTGGTCGGAGCCCGCACGGCGTTCGAAGCTAACAACCAAGTGCTCGGTTGGGCTTTCGTATTCGCCGCTGTCATCGCCTTCGGGATCTCGATATTCATGCCGAAGGATAGACCGCGCAACAAGAACGGCTCGTGAAGAGCAAGTGTTCCCTACCGAGAGGAAAACCATGAAGAAAGCAATGATCCGTCTGGCGGCAGGAGCTGCAGCGCTCGTCGCAATGCTTCTCGCCGGAGGTGCCTCAAGATGGCAGTGACATCCCGAAGAAAACCGCGAGAACGAGGATGGTGGTTCATCATCGTTCCAGTACTTCTGGTTAGCGCTGCACTGCTGTTCTACATCGTGCAGTCTGCACCAGGCAAGTAGATACTTCTATACGCCCAGCGGGTAGTAGCTGATGCCTTCCTTCGCATCGCTCCCCGCCTGTGCCCCACGCACAAAATTCCAGTTGTCGACATTTAACCCTTATTATTTTTGAACCAGTCGAGATAACTTTGTAGCTCTGCAATGCTAGCTTGGATGTCGTCAAAGGCCCTGTGGATCTGTTTTTTCTCGTATTTCACACTGTATTTGCCTTGCATGAACACCTTCCAGGCACTGACGTCGAGCATGCGGTAATGGAGCTTCAGGTCGAGCGTTGGCCACCAATGTTTAA
>CAZVJS010000018.1:7268-13151 GCA_964627365.1 uncultured Candidatus Saccharibacteria bacterium
TCGGCAGCTACTTCCAAAATGACGTCTTTGGTTGGGTCAAGGCCGGTCATTTCTAAATCCACCCACAGCAACTTGGTCGGAACAGCGTCTTTATCCATTACCGGCTATTATATCGAACTATCTAAGATTTACTACGAGCCGTAGCCAGAGCGTCGCTGTACCAGGCCAGATCATCCAGCACATTGGCCAAAATGTCTTTGGGACCGTGCTCTTTGGAATCTATTTCTTCGGCCAAGGTACCGTGCTCGTCAAAGACTTCACTGACGCGCATGGTTAGAGCCATATTGGCAGACATTGGAACCGCCCGTATTTCGGATATAATGTTCTTCAAGTGAGCAGCCGCTCGGGCTCCCCCTGCACTACCGTGCGATACAATTGAAATTGGCTTGCGGGCCACCTGAAAGTCGCTGTAATCCAGGGCATTTTTGAGTACACCTGGAACCGAGTGGTTATATTCGGGTGTCACAATAATATACGAATCAAAGCTCGCCAACTTATCGAGCCATTTCTTGGCTTCTGGAGCCGGATGACGATCTGGGTTAAATTTGGGCGAAACTGGTTCCTCGAAGAATGGCAAAGGATAGTCGGCCAGGTCAAGCAGCTCAACTTCTATGCCCCCACGTTTGTTGGTTTCGTTCACCACCCATTTGGCTAATTTTTCGGTGTGCCGGCCCTGGCGCACTGTTCCTAATATTACCGCTGTTTTCATAGTTATCTCCTTATGATATACTTTTTATAGTAATGACTATTACAAGAGTATAAAGCCATTACTATATTTTGTAAAGTATTATGAAAACAGCCTCAGCAACAACCGACACAGTTCCCTGCACCGAAGACAAGGTATCTATTTGCTTATCCGTGCTGGGCAACAAGTGGACGGGCCTGATTTTGACCAAGCTTCAAGAAGGCCCTACCCGTTTTACAGAGATAGAGCGCTCTTTAGATGGTATTAGCCCACGTACACTTTCACAGCGCCTCGATGACTTGGTGCAACATGAAGTCATTTCCAAAGCCAGCTTTGCCGAAGTCCCGCCACGCGTGGAATACACCCTCACGCAAAAGGGGCAAGATTTTATTCCTATTTTGAATCAGATGGCGACTTGGGGTGAGAAGTATCCGAAGGCTTAAAGTCTAAAACGCAGCCGTTTATACAAAAGTGTTGCCCGTTGGGGCTTTCTTGATCATCGCTAAAAAAGTGTCCGAGATGACCGCCGCAATTAGCGCAAACCACCTCAGTCCTTGACATGCCGTGGGCATTATCAGGCACCAATTTCACCGCGCCGCTTTTGGCAACCTCAGAAAAACTAGGCCAGCCAGCCAGACCGGGCGTATGAGAGTCAAACTTAGTGTCACTACTAAATAATTCTGCCCCGCAGTTGGCGCAGGTATACATGCCACTGTCCTTGTTGTGCAAAAACTTGCCAGTAAACGGGGCTTCGGTGCCTTTGTTAAAAAGTATGTCTTTTTGCTGGTCTGTTAAGCCTGGATTAGCCTTTGCATCTGCCATGTAAGCCTAATAACCGCCAGTATTACCGCGAAAGAATAGATAATAGATCAAGAAGTAGACAATTGCTCCCACAATGACGTAGATCAGTACCCACTGCCACATTGGACGTTTGCCGTAACCACCTGATTTAGTTGGTTGTCCGTTCTTTGGTTCTTCTGATTTCTCTTCTGGTTCCATGAGTTCCCTCCTCTCTTTTATATTTTACTCCCTAGAGGCAAAAGGGAGTTAGGATTCTTTTTTCTTATCGAGTTTATCGAGCTTCAAAATCTTGACCATAAAATACACCACTGCCAGAATAATCAAGAAATTGATGACTGCGCTGAGTAGTGTTCCCCACCCTAGTTTTGAAGTACAGACATTATTAACGGTCTTGAGGCAGAAAAACTTATTGTCCAGATTATTGGTACCCAGAACAACTCCGACAATTGGATTTATGGTAGTGATCATCACGGTGTCGACTAAGCTTTTGGCAGCCAGACCAAAGATTAAACCAATGGCTACGCTAACCACGTTTTGTTCACGCACAAAATCAATGAAGCCCTGCAGCCACTTGGGCGCAATAATCACTGGCAATGTCATGGTGACTTCTTTTTTTGTGACTACTTTGCGTTTTTCCTCGGCCAAAATATCTCCTTAATCCCACAAGTCTATTTAGAGATATTATATCCAAGTTTGTAACAACTGGACAATCTTTACGGAATACTCGTCTTACAGCCCCAAGGGTCTGACCCAAGATCAGTATAGATACGATTGGCAATTGTTATCTGCTCGTCGGGGGTCGCCTGGGAGGGTAATGGTGCAAATTCGGTTCCACCCCATTGTTGCCAAGTTGAATTAGCAATCCCAAGTCCACCGCCGTAATTGGCGTCTTGGGCTGTCCAGCCGCCCGTTGATTCCGGTTGTTCACACTCGTGAATTGCCATCCAATGGGCATAACTAGCACCGCCTGAGGTGGTAGTGCTTTGCTGCTGTGCGGCAAAGTCCTCCGCGGCCTTGGCATTTACATAATCAATTATGGCTTGTACCTTTGCTGCTTTATCAACGGCAGTAACGTAGTCGATAACTTTTTGGGCTGTAGCGGCTGCTTCAAGCGCAGACATTTCTTGAGTTTGTATTGGTTCCATCGGGTCAATCTCTGGGCTTGATGAATGAGTCGAGGCATGATGACCTTTTGCCTCTGGTGATGCTCCGTGTGAGAGTACAAATGGGGTTGCCACAAGTGACAGGCCGGTGGTGGCTAGTAAAGCCCTCCCAAATACCCTTGCTTTACTTTTTGGTTTTGGAGGTGGCTGTTCTATGACTGCTGATGCTTCATATGTCATGGGCTGTCTCCGTTAAAGGTTATATATCTATAGTCCAAGTTCAGCACTACATGCTGGCCATGGTGCAAAACCTCGGCTGGCTTCTAGTGCTTCAGCTACAGCAATTTGGGCATCTCGGGTGGCTAAATCTGCCCGAGATGCATATGCAAGTCCACCATTGCTTTCCCAGGTACCTTGGTCAAACTGTAATCCACCGTAATATCCGTTCCCGGTGTTGATAGCCCAGTTCCCGCCTGATTCGCATTGAGCAAGCTCGTCCCAGACCGTTCCGCTGCTTATTGCAGGTGCCGACGCTTGCGAAGCAGAAACAGGGGTTTGTTGCTGTGAACTCTGGGCGGCTGCTACTTGTCTATTGGCTTCTTCTTGAGCTGCCTGGGCAGCAAGATAATTGCCAACTGCCTCGGCTTGTCTTTGTTGTTCGGCAACAAACGCAAGAATGTAGCGTATTTGTTGGGCCGCAATCACATCCATACTCTCAACGGGGAGAGTATCATTGGCAACTTTCGCATCCGTAAACTGTTGTCTAGGCTTCGCTGCAGCTGCTACTCGTGGTTTATGTGCTATTGGACTTTCTGCCGCAGAGCTAGTTACGGCAGCCCCAGTAGCACTGAGAGCCACCACGGCCGCTCCGGCTCTTAACATTGTTGAAAAGCGCCCGCGCTTTCGCGGAGCCTCGCTGGTTTTTGGGCCAACAGACTCACTAGTCGACGTAGCCATAGGCTACCTCCTTCCAGGACATAGCAAACAGAGGTCTGCTAAAGATTAGTTAATGAGATTCAAAATAACTGCGAAAGCACATGGGTTTCATGGTGTTTGTTTCCGGACGTTTCTTGCCCTTACCCACTTTTGTTCGAACGCAGTTTCTTTGAAAGGCTTCGTCCGCTCTACATAAACGGATACGCTTAGTGTAGCAATTTTGGCCTAGGTGTCAGTGAGATTAATCACATCTGTTGCAAAAAAATTTAGTGCTTACCCAAAAAGTACGCTCGTTTTTGAGGACTAAAATGTTCTATGGCATAGCGCAGTGTGGTTCGCGGCATGGTTTTGGCGTGTTTTTCCAGAAATGCCACCAGAAGTGAGCTATCAACCCGTTTACCCACCTCACGCAGCATCCAGCCAACCGCCTTTTGAATGAGGTCATGTGGGTCATGCAGGAGTTCTTTGGCAATTATTAGTGCTTCGTCGGCTCTTCCCTGTCTGATGTACTCAAATGTGGCAATGATGGCAATACGGCGATCCCATAGCAAATTTGAACTGGCTAACGTACCGAGAACTATCATTTTTTCGGGTCGATTATCCAACCAAGGTCCCACAATGTATTCGGCACTGCTATCTACTAGGTCCCAGTTGTTAACGCATTCCGTGTGCGACATATAGAATTCGTAGATCAGTTTTTTGTTCGTTTCGTCAGCTTTTTTAAATTGACCAACCAAAACGAATAAACCTGTCAGGCGCTCTTCGTGCCAGGGGCTCATAATGAGTTGTTCGACTTCTTTGAGCGGCAGATCATTGAACTGTTTGGCAACTTTGCGCTGCTGGGGTACTGTTACACCCAAAAACTGGTCACCTTCGCCGTACTGTCCTGGTCCTGTCTTGAAAAACCAAGCATTTGCCGTTGCCCGTTCTGGTGTGGCAACCGCTCTTAAAGCCGCAGATACGTCTTTGGCTTTCATTACATTTTTTCTGGCGCTGGAATGCCCAACAGTTCGAGGCCGTTTTTGAGTATATCGGCGTATTTTTGGACCAAAACAAGCCTATAAGCCTCACGAGGGTCACCCAGCACTCGGTTTTTTTCATAAAAGCGATTAAACGTCTGAGCCAGTTCGTAGAGGTAATTGGCTACATGATGTGGCATTAGGTCATTAATGGAACTGTTCACAACTTCGGAGTATTCACTGAGTTTGCGCACCAAACTTCGTTCACCGGGTTCAAGATCTTCTAATGTCGCGCTGGCTGGAGATTTTTTATTTAAAATACTTCTGGCGCGGGCGTGAGCATACTGAAGATATGGTCCGCTATTACCCTCGACGCTAACAGCCTCGTCGACATCAAAAACTACATCACTGCCAACTCGAACTTTGAGAAACTGGTATCGAAGTGCACCGGCAATTACTGCAGGATCATCGTTTCCACCTCTTGTTTTTACAGCATCAGCAATTCGGTCGAAGAGCCAGTCTATTTCAACCACATCACCCGAGCGTGAACTCATTTTGCCGGTGGTCAGCTTAACCACTCCATGCGGAATATTTACGGTCGTATTCTTTTGGTCCGGGAAACAAAGTTCGGCGGCCGCAATTACACCCTTAAAGTAATCCTTTTGTTCTTCGGCTGTGACAATATAGCTTTTGTCGGGTTGGTAATACTCACTCTTGAGCTGCATCAGTCCCAGGTCTCGAGCACCATACAGTCCTCTACCACGGGCTGTGACAAAAACGTTATCAAACGAGCCGTGTTTACTGCCCAGAAACACCAGTGCACCATCGCTTTCCTGAAATACTTCAGGCACGTGATCGCGCACAATTTTTATTCCACGAGTATCGGCGTCACTCTCTAAAAAGCGACGTTCAATAGGCTTGTTACCAAGTCGTTTTACGATGTCATCTATTTGTTCAAAACTCCAGTCTTTGACTGTGTCATAAACCTCTGCGTAAACAAGATCTTCTCTCGTAAAAGACTGTTCGGTAAGTTTATCTATTTCGGTTTTGGCATGCTCGTCCTCGGCATACGATTTTGCCCCATCTGCGTACATACGTGACATAAAACTATTGCGCTCTTTTGGTTCAATTGTATCTAGTTTTTTTGGATCGCCTTCGACAAACTTGAGTAAGGCGTACATGCTCTTGCCCACATGAAGCCCAATATCACCATGGTAGCTAACCCGGTACGTATGGGCACCACCCGTTTCGATAAGATTTGCGATGGTGTCAGCCAAAATGGCATTAAAAGCATGTCCGATGTGCATGGCTTTGAAGGGATTTGGGTTATTGGTCTCAATCACTACTGGTTTGCCTTCAAACGGTTTGTTGATGTTTATGTCTAATTGTTTAATCAGGG
>CAZVJS010000019.1:0-8979 GCA_964627365.1 uncultured Candidatus Saccharibacteria bacterium
AAATGTATGTCAAACGAGAAGATACTGGTAACCCCACACGTTGCAGGTGTCACCAAACAAGCTGCTACGAACGGCCTAGAGATCCTAGTCCAGGACGTAGAAGCCTATCTCAATGGCAAACCACAAAACATTCTAGTTAAAGCCTAGGTGTAACTACCGCTCCTTTTTGCTTATGCTTGCCTAAGTTACTTTAATTCACCATCATATCTTTAGTATGAGTTCTCCCGAAACAAAAGTATTTGCTATTATTCCTGCCCATAATGAACAATTCACTGTTGCTTCCGTTATGCGAGCAAGCCTTCTTGCTGAAAGTATTGACGGCCTCGTAGTTGTAGATGACGGATCAACTGATCAAACTCTAAGGGTCATATCAGAGGAAGCTAGTTATCAAAAAGAGCGTTTGCATATGTGCGAGATCGCCAGTCATGCACATAATTCTGGCAAAGCTGAAGCACTACAAACTGGTGTCTCTATTGCAAAAGAAATAGGAGGTAGTTCTTTACAAACTCTGGTGTTTATTGATGCTGACCTTTCACCTTTGTCATCAAGAGAAACAGCTCAAAATAAAAAACTCAGCAGAGTTTTAGTTGAACGAATTACTGGAACAACAGTTACTGAAGCCCCTAATGATATGGATATATTCGAACAGTCTTTAGGAAGTAATATAGATGCTATGGTAGAGCCTGTCTTGAATGGTACACAGATTATGAACATAGGAATGCAACACCGTACCAACCTAATTGATGCACTACGACTTGCCCTAGATTGGGGAGCACTGGGTGGTAATCGGGCATTATCACTTGAACTTTGGGACTCCATGCTTAGTGATTATTCAGCGAGAGGACTAGAAGTTCAGGGTTGGGAAGTAGAAGCGGCACTAAACACATACTGTAGGACTAATAGAGATGAGGAGGGGATAAAACTTAATCGTTCAATAGGTAAGTTTGTTATGCCAGATGTCGTTAATGTAGGTAGCAGAGTAAAAGCTGGAGGTTCACTTAAAGGTTTAGCTAGGATGACAGGCATCCACAGTAGAGCACTGTGGGGCTTTGTTAAGTTTAGTACATAAATCAGTGTAACTCCCAGCTCTTACCTTCCTAGTAAATACTCTTGATACGGTACTTCCAATATTCTCCCCCAACGAGCCATCTCATCCCTGGTAAGGTGTAAAGATTTTTCTACCTGCTGCTCCAAACATAAGTATAATGATCTCTGAAGAGGACTTTTTATTTAACCTGAGAATAGTAGATAGGATTATTCTTAACCAGGGTGTTGAGCAATGTTTTCCCTTCTGCAGGAGCAAGTTGGTCTAGCACTTCTATGGCCATATCCTTACTAATACCACCTTCGACCGGATTTGAAAGAAGAATCACAGTACCCTCCATAATTACAAATAATGAAGTGGAGTTATACTCAGAATTAGCAAGATAAATTTTATTTCCTGATGCTGTTGTAGTCTGTAGGGGACAGGAAAGGACTCTAGAAGCATACCCAACATAAAGATTCGTACAATTTTTGTCTGGGCTAGCAATTCCAGAATACTTATACTGATAGAGCACTAATCCTTGGTGGGGACCAGAAGCAATGCCCATCCGGGCTCCAGATTTGAAGTCAAGTTTATAAATGTTGCCATTCCCAGTGTTGTCACCAATGTCGTAAGGCTGTGGTATACCTCCATTGGATGGTGGGGTAAAAATAACCAGCTTGCTTTTATTAATGCTATTAATAAAGGAATAACGTTTCATCTCCTTGGGCACACTCGTAAATAATAAACTTATGAGCAACAATCCAGCTAAAACCAGAAAAATAATAACTATACGTTTATTTTTGTTAGAATAATTCATGTTTTTTAGGTTAAGCCTTAATGTCCTTATTCTACCACTGTGTAACTCCCAGCTCTTACCTTCCTAGTAAATACTCTTGATACGGTACTTCCAATATTCTCCCCCAACGAGCCATCTCGTCCCTTATAAGGTATAAACTTTTACCCACCGACTGCACCAGACTAAGACTCGAGCAACGGTCGGTTTTTTGTTTGGTATGATAAGTTCATGAATAAGAAGACTATTATTCCGGGTGGGGTCGATGAGTATATTGCAAAATGTCCGGCAGAGGTCCAGGGCAAACTACAAGCCATCAGGTCCGCTATTCGTGAGGTTGCGCCAGACGCTATCGAAACTGTCAGCTATTTTCAGTTTCCGGGTTATGGCTACATTGACCAGGGTTACGACTATAGCGGAATGTTTGCTTGGTTCAGCTACAAAAAGCCTTATATCCGGCTGCACGTCCGTCCACCGGTAGTTGACGACCATAAAAAGGAGCTTGAAGGTTGCCTTCTGTCGGTTGGGGCCGCTAGCTTCCCTGAGGAGAATAAAGTACAACCAGCACTTATTAAAAAACTCGTCGTTGCCAGCCTAGAGGTTATGAAGAGCAAATAGCGGTTTAACCTCAGCAATTATTGTGAGGGTTTTTTTTGTTAGAATTAGCTTATGAGCAAAGCGGATGAAAGAAATGATATAACTGTCGAACAGTACATTGAAGCATTAGAAGATGAGTCTCTTAAAAACGACACACGAAGGCTCGTTGAAATAATGCAGCGAATTAGCGGTGAAGATCCAATACTATATGGAATAGGCACTATAGGTTTCGGAATTTATAAGTATGAGTATTCCAGTGGTCGTAAAGGCGAGGCGCACACCTTAGGTTTTTATCCAAGAAAAGGCAAGATTACCATTTATCTCATGGACGGCACAGCACGCTACTCTGAATTGCTGGCTAAGCTGGGTAAGCACACTATTACCGGGTACTGTGTTTATATCAAACGGCTTAGCGATGTAGAGCTGCCAATCCTTGAGCAAATACTGCAAAAGTCATATGAAAATATAAAGTCTCAGGAGGGGCATATCAATCAAATATTATGGCAAAAATAAATATTGCTGTAAGACTTTTCATATACACAGAGAACCAGTTTGTTATCATAAAGATATGAGAAAAATAGTTGTTTTATCATTTATTACATTAGACGGAGTAATGCAGGCACCTGGTGGACCGGATGAAGACACGACGAGTGGCTTCAAATATGGCGGCTGGCAGGCACCCTACCAAGGCGAGCAAGAGGGGCAGCAGATGATTGAACAGCTCAGCATGCCGTTTGATTTGCTGCTGGGGCGCAAGACATATGATATATTTGCTGGCTACTGGCCGAAGCACCCTGAAATTGAGTTTGTAGCTACCCCCTTCAACAAATGCAAGAAGTACGTTGTGTCGGATATTGAGATAGATCTGCCGTGGGAAAATTCGGAATTGATTACTGGTGACGTAGTGTCGAAGCTGAAGGATTTAAAAGCCGGCGATGGCCCAATGTTGCAGGTACATGGCAGCGGCAATCTTGTTCAGACCTTGCTCAAGGAAGATTTGGTAGACGAATTGTGGCTCAAGACCTTTCCCCTCACACTCGGGACAGGAAAGAAACTCTTTGAGGAAGGCACCCAGCCGGCAGCGTTTGAACTCACGCACTCTGTCGTAACGGACAATGGCGTCATTTTTGCCAATTACAAACGAGCTGGTGAGGTCGAGACAGGCACTATTGGGGAATAGCATGCTGCGCACTACTCCTTTTTTGCTATTCGACGGTAACTGCGCTGAAGCCATGACGTTTTATCACGAGTGCCTAAGCGGAGAACTTACTCTTACCAAACTGGGCGATACGCCAATGAAGGATAATTTTCCCGTTGAGAAACACGATAGGATTATCAATGCCCAGCTAAAGAGCGGGGATATTGATATATCGGCTACAGATTGGATGGCATCTCCTGAATTTGATCCAGTGCAGGGAAATACGTACGCAATATATGTTACTGGGAACGCCTACGACGAATTAAAGACAGTTTTTGACAAGCTTAGGGATGGAGATAATAACAAGCGACTACAAGAGTTGCATGAAATGCCTTTTGGAACATACGGACAGTTTTATGACAAATTCGGCGTGCAGTGGATATTCAGAGGCGATAGCTAGTTGTTGTATCTGTTATTTCGTGTTTAAATATTGGTAACGTGGTCGTCCTTTGCACCCATGCGCTGCTCATTCGGCGAATAACATGGACGGACACTAAGACCACAAGATGAATGAGTAGGTTTGCACTACTCTCAAGGACGTCGTCGAACCTTAGGGGTGACAGACTCTCATCAATTAATAAAGGGACACTATGCAACACCAAGGCAAAAGTTCCGAAGACTACAAAAAGGACTACGATTGGAGCCACGAGACCAGTATGAAACACTGGCGGGCGTGGGGTTCGTGGTTTAGCTGGGGTAGCCCAGTGGGTCTGGGCCTGTTCTTTATTTCCATTGCGTTCACGCTCTGGATTTTGAGTCAGGCTTTCGGCTGGAAGTAACACTTCTGCCGGTAAACAGCATCGTCACTTTAGGCGGTGCTGTTTTTATTTTGGGCAAAATTTTTGATGGCTTTATGTAAACTAAATCTACTATATGCCGTAACAGATAAACAACCAACTTTGCCAAAAATAACCGTTTATATCATAATATAGTACTATGGAATACATTATTCACGAATCGGAAACTACTATACCAGCGGACCGTGCTTATTTGATGCAAGCAGATGGTATGGTTGATAATGATACCGCCGCCTCTATTGCGCGTGCCCTCGGAAAAGACTACGACGAATATATAAATAGCTTTGGTGGTCCATATCCTGAAGGTATACCCCCGCACCGCACCACCAAAACCACTATCAGGCCTGGTTTTAACTTTACAGTACCGCTTGCTGATGAGGCACACGGCATGACCGACAAGTATCTGTTTATCAACAAAGTAAAGCCGCATAAGCGTAATCCTGACCTACTTCGATGTCAGATGACTGTTCTAGGGATTGACGACGAAGGGGAAGAGTATGTTGAAACCAGCTGGCAACAATATTTTGAAAAAGGGAAAATGGTCATTTCATTTGGCAATGAAGTTGAGGAGCATATCGAAAGTCCCAAACATAAAACAGCTGCTAAAGTAGCGGGATTAGTTGTAACGGTTGCTGGTGTGATAGTAGCCGAAGAGGCAATCCGAAGGCATAGAAAACACAAAAAGCAGTAGTGCTGTCCACTGGTGATTTTGCTGTTATATAGGTACAATTCATTGGTGTTTAGGGCGCGTTGGCCGAGAAGTTAGGCATGGGTCTGCAAAACCCAGTAGACGGGAGCATTACCCGTACGCGCCTCCATTAAAATATACGGGAAAGTGGCGGAATTGGTATACGCGACAGACTTAAAATCTGTTGCCTGAATAAGGCTTGAGGGTTCGAGTCCCTCCTTTCCCACCAAAGTTATGCTATATAACAGAATCCAAATTATTGCCGAAGTCAAAACCCACTCACCCTTTGGTTGGAAGTCAGATAAGTCGTGGGACGAACTATTTGCCATAGCCAACCAAGTCGGCGATGTTATATCAATTCATACTGAGCCGGATTGGCACGGGTCGCTGGATCTTATCAGGAAGGCAAAAAGCCTTACTAACAAACCAATTTTAGCCAAAGGCATCCATCCGGTTGATGAAGACATTCAAAAGGCCCTGGAAGCGGGTGCAGATTTTGTGCTTGTAGTTGGCAGAGTTCCGCAGATTTTCCTAGAAAAATGCTGGCTTGAGCCAGTGAATATACAAGAGCTAAAAAACTTTCCAGAAGGTACCAAGGTTGTTTGGAATACTCGAGATCTGAACACAGGTAACCCAAAAGTCGAGACATTTACCGAGGCCAGGCAGCTGTGGACGGGGTGGTTGTGCCAGGCCAGTAATATCTCAATCGCAGCCGATGTTGACCCGTTGGCCGACGCCATACTAGTAGGGTCGCACTTATCAGAATTTGTACAATCTTTGGGCTAAAACTGCTTTCCTAGTGCTATAATTATTGGGTAAAGATAAGGGAGGAAATTCAGAAATGTTGTGGGTTATTATCACCGTCATTGTTGTTATCGTCATTGTGCTTGTTGCGCTCTACAACGGTTTAGTACGCGCTAATGTGCGTGTGGACGAAGCCTGGAGTGACATTACTGTGCAGCTCAAACGTAGAGCAGACCTTATTCCAAACCTGGTAAATACCGTCAAGGGTTACGCCACTCACGAAAAAACAGTTTTTGAAGATGTGACCAAAGCTCGTGCCGAAACGCTGAGTGCTCAGAGTCCTGCAGAAGCTGGCAAAGCCGAGAATCAGTTCCAAGCCGCTCTAAAAAGCTTGTTTGCAGTGGCCGAAGCCTACCCAGACCTAAAAGCTAGCGACAACTTCAAAGAGTTACAAGCCGAGCTAGTCGACACGGAAGACAAGATCCAGGCCAGTCGCCGCTTCTACAATGGTTCAGCTCGCGACCTAAACACCAAGATCAAAGTTTTCCCAACTAATATTTTTGCTGGCATGATGGGCTTTAAGGTTCGCGACTTCTTTGAAGTTGACGAAGCCGAACAAGCCAACATTCAGAAGCCCGCTGACGTTAAGTTTTAAGGAAAAATTTAGATAAGAGGGGCAAACTACCTGAGGCCAGGAATCGTTCAGTATGTACAAAGAAATTGCCAGTAACAAGCGAAAAACCATCTTTATTATGTTTGTGTTCGTAGCCTTCATTGCTGTGCTGGCTTGGATTTTTGGACTGTGGTGGAACCAACCGGCGATTACCCCTTACATTATTCTTGGAGCGCTGATTTACGCATCAATTAGTTACTACTCAGGTACGCGGCTGTCACTGGCAGTTAACGGGGCTCAGGAAATTGAAAAAAGAGAAAATCCCAGGCTATATCGCATTGTTGAAAACTTAGCCATAACCGATGGTCTTCCAACGCCGAAGGTCTACATTATGCAAGATCCAGCTCCCAATGCCTTTGCCACCGGGCGCGATCCCGCACATTCATCAGTCTGTGTAACCTCAGGACTTCTAGAAATTATGAATGACCAAGAGCTAGAAGGAGTTTTGGCACACGAGATGGGACATGTCAAAAACTATGACATACGGGTAGCGATGGTTGCTTTTGCGTTGGTTGCCGCAGTGGCGCTTTTGGCAGACATAATGCTACGCATGAGCTGGTTTAGCGATGATGACAATAACAACGGTTTGTTTTTTATCATTGGTCTAGCGGCAGCCATTATTGCACCCATAGTAGCCTCGCTTATTCAATTGGCCGTTTCTAGGCAGCGTGAATATCTGGCGGATGCCACCGGCGCACTAACTACGCGCTATCCAGAAGGTTTAGCCAGCGCGCTAGAAAAGATTGAAAAAACTGGCAGTGTGCTAAAGAAACAAAATACCTCTACGGCTCATTTCTTTTTTGCCAATCCCTTAAAAGGGCACAGCTTGGCCAACTTGTTTAGTACCCACCCACCAATCGATGAGCGAATTAAGCGACTCGAGCAAATGGAAACTCACGCATAAAGGCATCTATGGCAGCAACCAAGAAAAAGACTACCAGTCCCAAAAACAAATCTGAAGCTGCTAAACCCCGCCGCCTGAAGCAGTCCAGCTACAGTTCTTTTCGTTTGAGCAAACGCATCAAACCGCAGAATTCAAAACTGCCCAGTGCTTGGAAGCTGCTGCGAGGCTCGCTCAAACTCCTTAGGCAACATTGGAAACTGTTCCTCAGCATCACTCTGATTTACGGAGTTTTGACGATTGTTTTGGTGCGAGGTTTTGGTGGGCTCAACCTGGGCGAACTAAAGACCAACTTACGCAGTGGGCTCAACGGCAGTTACAGCAGTCTGAGCACCGCAGCCACCCTGTTTACCTATCTGGTTGGCTCTTCGGGTAGTTCTTCTACCCCGGCTGGTGGGGTATATCAAAGCCTGCTGGTGATTGTGATGAGCTTGGTAGTTATATGGAGCCTTAGGCAAGTTTTGGCTTCCAACAAAATTGGGGTGCGCGACGCCTTTTATAAGAGTATGTATCCATTAATTCCATTCATTCTTGTACTATTTGTTATTGGTCTGCAGCTGGTGCCATTTGCTATTGGCAGTTGGCTGTATGGCACCGTTATTAATAATGGAATTGCCGTAACAAGTGCCGAAAAAGTAATCTGGCTGCTTGTATTTGTCTTGCTGGCAGTGTTGTCTTTGTATATGATCTGCTCTTCGCTGTTTGCGCTATATATTGTGACTTTGCCGGATATGACACCCATGAAAGCCCTGCGCTCAGCCCGGCAGTTGGTACTACATAGGCGTTGGCTGGTGCTGCGTAAAATCTTATTCTTACCACTGGCGCTATTGATACTGGGTGCTCTGATAATGTTCCCGCTGATTTTGTGGCTGACTCCTCTGGCCGAATGGATATTTTTCTTGCTAACGATGTTTGTGCTGGTGATTGTACATACCTATATGTATAGCTTGTATCGGGAGCTGCTGTCGTGAGCAAAGATCAGGCGCAGAAACGTGCGGTTGAACTCAAAAATATAATGGCCAAGTATTCGTACGAATACTATGTGCTGGATGAGCCAAGTGTCAGCGATGCGATTTACGATGGTCTGATGCGTGAGCTAAAAGATATTGAAGCTGAATTTCCTGAACTGATTACGCTCGATTCGCCAACTCAGCGGGTAGGTGGGCATCCACTCGATAAATTTAGTAAAGTTGAACACTCTTCACGTATGTTGAGTTTGAACGATGTATTTAATCAGGAAGATGTTGAGGCTTGGGTCAAGCGGACCGAAAAACTAGCACCTGGCAACAAGCATGAATATTCTGCCGAAATCAAAATGGATGGCTTGGCATGTGCCCTGGTGTACCAGGACGGCGCACTGGTACAGGCAATAACACGTGGTGATGGTTTGGTTGGGGAAGATGTAACCACTAACGTGCGTACCATCAAAAGCGTGCCACTGCGCCTCCGCGAAGATCCTAAAGTTGCCAACTTTTTGAAGGGTCGAACCGAGATTCGCGGTGAGATTATTATGCTCAAAAAAGATTTTGAACAGTTGAACCGCGACCGAGAACATAATGGC
>CAZVJS010000019.1:9079-11579 GCA_964627365.1 uncultured Candidatus Saccharibacteria bacterium
GAAGCTACCACAGTTGTGAAGGACATTGTTATCAGCATAGGTCGCACCGGCGCCGCCACGCCAGTGGCAGTGTTTGACCCGGTCATTGTGGCAGGCTCAACTGTCCAGCATGCTAGCCTACACAACGCTGACGAAATTGGCCGCAAAGACATCCGTGTGGGCGATACGGTTGTTATATATAAAGCCGGTGACATCATTCCTCAGGTTAGCCACGTTCTGACTGAGTTGCGCCCAAAAAGTAGCCACAAATTCGATATGGAACGCGAGCTACATCGCCAATATCCCGAGCTTGAATTTGTGCGCCCGGACGGAGAAGTTGTCTTCCGCGTCAAAGGTGCTACAGGCAAAATTCTGCTGAAGCAAGCCCTGGAACACTTTGCAAGTAAGGGGGCTCTTGATGTAGATACACTGGGCGAAAAGAATGTAGCAGCTCTCGTAGACGCAAAACTCGTTCATGACCTGGCGGATATTTACACACTTACTGAAGAAGAGATAGTTAAGTTGGAGCGTTTTGCTGAACTCTCCGCCAGTAACTTGGTCAAAGGTATTCAGGACAAAAAGCATCCACCCTTGCCACGCTTTATTTACGGACTAGGTATTCGACACGTGGGTACCCAAACAGGCATTGATCTGGCCAATCACTTCAAACGTCTGGATAATCTTGGTTCTGCAACCTATGAACAACTCAAAGAAGTTGAAGGTATTGGCGAAGTGGTCTCAGAGTCAATTCTGGCTTGGTTTGCCGATGACGACAACCAAAACATGCTCGCAAAATTCCGTAATCTTGGCGTTTGGCCCGAGGAGATCAAGCATGTGGGCGGCAAACTGAACGGCAAGAACTTTGTAGTAACTGGAACGCTCGAAACCATGAGTCGCGACGAAGCTGCCGAGAAAATCCGTGCCCTTGGTGGCACTTTCCAGAGTTCAGTTGGCAACGAAACAGATTACTTGGTGGTCGGTGCCAATGTGGGAGAGAGCAAGCTAGCAAAAGCCCGCAAACTTGGCACCAAACAGATTACAGAAAAAGGGCTACTTGATATACTTGAGTCCTGATGAGTAAGGAAGTGACATTTATTACCGGTAATCAGCATAAAGCTGATTATCTTCAACAATTGCTAGGTTTTCCTTTGGAGCACCAAAAAGTTGATCTAGACGAGATTCAGTCTCTTGATTTACAAGAAGTAGTAGATCACAAAGTTAGGCAAGCCTTTCAAATTCTCGGTAGACCAGTTTTGGTTGAGGATGTCAGCCTTGAATTTGGTGCGCTCGGTAAACTTCCAGGTACCTTCATAAAGTGGTTTCAGGAAGAAATTGGCATGGATGGTTTGTGCAGACTTCTTGATAACCATGATGATAGGTCAGCCACCGCGCGTTGCATGTTCGGTTATTTTGATGGTGGCGATGTAACGTTTTTAGAGGGTTCTTTAGAGGGTTCGATATCGGAAGAACCGAGAGGAAGTAAAGGTTTTGGCTGGGACGAGATATTTATTCCTGAAGGCTACGACTTGACGCGCGCTGAACTAGACAAACAAGCCGATATAGAAACCTACATGACGATAAAACCCATACAAGCTTTAAAGGACTTTTTGACATCCTCTCCGAGTTAGTTATGGATGCAAAAATGATAGATTCAATAAACGTAAAGCTAGTGAAATATCTAGCAAGGTGGCAGGAATTCGAGAAAAGTCTTATTAATGCGGGTCTGGATGGCCCGCTCAAACCAACTGCAATTGGCTGGAAAGTGGCCAACCGCAAAAATTTTGACATCGCACACACTGAACTGATGGCAATCAGCGAGCAGTGCCACGTAGGTACAGTTGATAATCGATTGATCGGTTCGTATGTATTAAAAACACCTTTGGCTGGTGTACCGATAATAAAACTCATGCAGCTGAGGCCCGGCAGTCAAGATCCGATTGGCCTCGACCACATGGATTTCTATGTTGAAGATTTGAAAGAAGCCAAAAAGGCCTTGGAAGATGTAAATGCGGATTGGAAAGAAGAATCCAACGAAGTGCATAGCTGGTTGAGCGTACGTTTTGGTAAGGATTTAAAGTACGAAGCCAAATTTGTTGACCATCTTGTTCTTGGCGCTGCAATCAAAGAACTGCAACTGAGCATTGACAAAATCATATAAAAGGTTACGCTTATAGTGAATCGTGCGTTCTAGCGGCGCGTTCAAAAACAAAAACTTTCAAAACAAAAAACCCGCCGCGGGTGGGCGCGCACGAAATAAAAAAGACCGAAAAACTTCGGTCTTTTTTGGTGGAGCATATCGGATTCGAACCGATGACCTCTTCCATGCCATGGAAGCGCGCTAGCCAACTGCGCCAATGCCCCAGAACTCGGGTGATTATAGCATAATTTATCCGGTGAACTGGTACAATAACTGCATGCCTAACATTCAGAAAAAAAAACGAAGCGACATGTCGCGGGTATTTTTGGTTTGCGGAGTTATCATTTTGTTAACGGGAATCTGGTTGTGGTGGCACAACATCTA
>CAZVJS010000020.1:0-3856 GCA_964627365.1 uncultured Candidatus Saccharibacteria bacterium
ATGGAGCGAGCTCGCATAGAGCAATTTGCACTTGGTGCATTTAACTTGGATAACCAAGAAACACTCAAAGCGGTAGTTCTGGCCGCCCAAGCCAAGCACGCGCCACTCATGGTAGAGGTAAGTAAGGGAGAGGTAGATGCTTTAGGGTTGGATAATGTTCGTGATATGGTCGACAACTATAGGGCTGAATACCAGATTGAGATGTACATAAACCTTGATCATTCACCATCAGTGGAAGACGCAATTGCAGGAATTGAAGCCGGATTTGAGTTTATCCATATTGATATCTCACAGGCTAACCATGAGGCGACTCACGAACAGATTATTGAGGCGACCAAAAAAGTGGTAGAAGCAGCCAAAGTCACCGGAGCACTAGTAGAAAGTGAACCTCACTATTTTGGTGGGAGCTCAAACCTTCATACTGAAAAAATAGACTATGAGGAAATAAGAAAAACTTTCAGTACGCCCGAAGCTTCCAAGGCTTTTGTTGATGCAACCGGTATTGATACCTTTGCGGCTGCGATTGGTAACTTGCATGGACAGTATCCCGTACCCAAGAAATTGGATCTTGAACTCCTGCAACAGATCCGAGAGGTTCTGGACTGCAACATTAGCCTTCATGGTGGCAGTGGGACGCCCGGGCACTATTTTCAGAAGGCGGTCAAGATAGGTGTTTCAAAAATAAACATCAACTCCGATATGCGAGTAGCATATCGAAGAACACTAGAAAGAGAATTGGACGAAAATCCTACAGAGTTTGCTGTAGTAAAACTGATGGACAAGGTGGTTGAAGCCGTGCAAAAAGTTGTAGAGTCAAAAATAGATATGTTCAACTCGGCTGGCAAGGCCAAGCCTTGAGGCTTGCAATCTAGCCATTCAATATGACACAATTGGTTGAAACATAAGCGTTCAAAAGAAAGCGGTGGGATGAGCGATCACGATCAGATAGATGTCCTGAGTGTCGGCGATATCGTGACAGACGCGTTTATTAAGCTGCTCGATGAATATGAACATACCTATGACAATGAGCATGGTAAATGGTTAGCTTTGCCGTTTGGCAACAAAGTTCCCTTTGACCATGCCGAGATTATTGAAGCTGTTGGAAATGCCGCTAATGCCGCGGTAAGTTTTTCTCGCTTAGGACTCAAGAGTGCTTTGATGGCCAATGTTGGGGAAGATGCCCATGGACGGGACATGATTAGTGCTCTACACAAAAACAAGGTTGATACCCGTTTTATTCACGTCAATCCTGGTAAACTCAGCAACTATCACTACGTTCTCTGGTACAAAGAGGAGCGCACAATTTTGATCAAGCACGAAGAATATAAATACTATTGGCCACATGTTAGGCCATACGAAGTACCAAAATGGGTATACTTCAGCTCAATTAGCAAAGGTGCGCTTGATAATTTTCACGATGATATTGCTGAGTGGCTCGAACGTAACCCTGAAGTTAAGCTGGCGTTTCAACCGGGTACGTTTCAAATGGAAGCAGGCGCTGATCGTCTAAAACACATCTATAAGCGCACAGAAGCACTACTCCTGAACCGTGAAGAAGCCGTCAAGGTAGGTGGCGGCAACCACGAGGATGTACATGACCTGTTCAATCGTTTACATGCGTTGGGGCCTAAAATTGTGGTGATAACAGACGGACCAAAGGGTGCATATGCCAGTGATGGCGAAAATCGTTTCAAAATGCCACCCTATCCCGACCCAGCACCTCCGTTTGAGCGGACTGGTGCCGGCGATGCCTTTGCCTCAACTTTTGTAGCTGCACTGGCCAAGGGCAACACAATCGAGGGAGCGTTGCAGTGGGCACCAATTAACTCTATGAACGTAGTTCAGCACACTGGAGCACAAGAAGGGCTACTAAGTGAGCACCAGCTTAGTGAACTGCTAAAAGATTCTCCAGAATGGTATAAGCCAGAACGTTTCTAAAACAGCTTTTTTGTAAGCCCTACAAGTGTTATGCTTATGGCAAAGGAATATACAAAAATGTCGCGCATTCTATCGGAATTGTTAGAGGCAAAAGAACCATTTTTTAGCCAGTCGGTGAGGGAACTAGAGGCTACCGGTGGTCACCCAAACCTAGATATTCGATTTGCTACCGAAATTGAATTGCGGGCGGGGCAGAAAATGCGTGAGCTTGGTCTTGATCCGCTAAATACCAATGGCTGGGAACTATATCAAGCTTTACAAGATCTGACTGGTCTCCACGATACGTTTTTGGCTCGGAAGTTGGGGGTGGCTGATCCTATGGATGTTAATGCACTGCTACCTAAATTAGTGCAGATCATAAAAACATTGCCAATTTCTCGAAGTGCCTGGGCACTTAAACACACCACGTTGAGGCGTCTTCTTAAAACTTATGAACCTAAAAAGACTATGAAAGAGCTTGGTTATCGTTCGATCGATTCAATGCTCAAACGCGAACACCCCTCACATATTTTGGCTGCGGCCAGAATTATTGAATCATCAGGCTGGCAAAAACGCTTCACAAAGACCTACATAGACCTGCAGCCAACCGACTTTGAGATTCGTTCTGTTGAAATAGCTTTGCCCTCTGGAAAGCATTGGCAACAAATTGGAGAACGTTATGCCCTAGTCAGCCATCATAATATCGTCCAACTTCGAGAACTGGGAGCTTTGGTGGTTTTGCCCCTGCCTAATGTGCGTTTGCGTGGGGCTGCTATTACGCTGTTATCAATCCTGCTTCACCACCTGAACGAGATACGGTTATATAGTACTTTTTTCAAGATGCAGCAAGTCAAACCACATTTTGGCAGCATCATCGCAGATGTATTGCTGCATGACACCCCAAACTATGCTGAGCTAGCTGGTCAACAACTACATTGGCGGGTGATGCACCGTTATCTTGGAAGAAGTACTGGACAAAGTTTGGCATCAATTTTTGAGCCGCATGTTCAGCTGGAAGATTTGGAGTGGCGACAAGCTGAACACGTGCTGTATCGGATCGAGCCTGCCCTAAAGTTTTGGGAAGGCATGGATTGTGTTGGGGTAACACGAGATGGCAAGCCGATATCGTTTAATTTGTTAGACAACGCTTTGAACTATTGCAACGGACTGGATTACGGGCTTGGGCGGGCTAAGCATATGCAAACCAATCTCTGGGATGAGCTGTATATTCGATATCTCGAACAAGAAACCGTTGGTCAGCAACTAACAGAGCATTTTGAAGACAGTACCAACCAGGGCTTCGTAATGTCCATAGGTGTTGCCTTGTGAATTATTCAATATGTGTCTCTGGGGCGGCCGGCGGAAAAACCGTTGCTTCATCTAAAGAATTAGCCGAACGAGTCGGTACAGCCATTGGCAAGAGTGGACATACTATTACCACTGGTGCCACAGTAGGGCTTCCGTATTATGCCGCCAAAGCGGCCAAAAAAGTTGGTGGTATGAGCGTCGGTTTTTCGCCGGCAGCCAGCTTGCGCGAACATGTTTTCAAATATCGGTTGCCAATTGGTGTGTATGATTTTGTAAACTTTACTGGCATGCACTATGTTGGACGTGACATACACTTGGTTCAATCGAGCGACGCTGTTATTACTGTTGGTGGGCGGTTTGGTAGCTTGCACGAATTTACCACCGCGCTGGAATCGGATATGGTTTGTGGTATTTTACTGGGCAGCGGGGGCACTGCAGATCTTATTCCTGAATTACTGGAACGCCTAGAAGAACCGATGAACAGCCGGGTTGTTACTGACACTGATCCCGAGCAACTGGTCAAACGAATCATTGCTATCCTCGACAAAGACATCGGCGACATTAATACCAAAGACATTTCCAACAGTTGGTTCCTTGACGATAAGATGACCACCTCGAACATCTCTAAACA
>CAZVJS010000020.1:3956-11361 GCA_964627365.1 uncultured Candidatus Saccharibacteria bacterium
CTTGTTACAATGTAGGGATGGCCAAGTTTAAATTGAAGGCGGAATACAAGCCTACGGGTGATCAGCCCGCGGCGATTGCTCAATTGATAAGTGGCCTTGGTAAGGGCGATAAAGAGCAAACACTACTTGGTGTGACTGGTTCCGGCAAAACCTTCACAATGGCTAATGTTATTCAGGACGTGCAAAAACCCACTCTGGTACTGAGTCATAACAAAACACTGGCAGCTCAGCTGTATAGCGAATTCAAAAGTTTCTTCCCAGATAATGCAGTTCACTATTTTGTGAGCTATTTCGACTACTATCAGCCAGAAGCCTATATTCCACGTAGTGATACATATATTGAGAAAGATTCTCAGATCAATGAAGAAATTGATCGTCTTCGGCATGCTGCCACTGATGCACTATTGAGCCGCAAGGATGTGATTATTGTTGCCAGTGTGAGTTGTATTTATGGCATTGGTTCAGTGGAAGATTACGATGGCTTGGCTATATCGATTGAAAAAGGTGAGCGTCGAGTCCGCGATAAGTTCCTGCGCCAACTCACAGACATTCAATATCAACGCAACGATATAGATTTTCACCGTGGCACCTTCCGAGTTCGCGGCGATGTGGTAGATGTGTTTCCGGCGGGGGAAGAGCTAGCTTATCGTATGGATTTTTTTGGTGATGAGATCGAGAGAATTACCAAAGTAGACCCACTAACAGGGGAAATATTAACCCACCTGGATTCGTTTAAGATATTTCCTAGCTCGCACTATGTTACGCCGCAGGAGAAACTAAAGCTTGCCCTGGGTCAGATTGAAAACGAACTTCAAGAACGCTTAGCCCTTTTCAAGAAAAACGGACAATTGCTGGAAGCACAACGCTTGGAGCAGCGAACGCGTTTTGACCTGGAGATGCTTGAGGAAACTGGTTTTGTGAAAGGAATTGAAAACTACAGCCGCTATCTTACTAATAGGGAACCAGGCGAACAGCCAGCCACATTGCTGGACTATTTCCCCGATGACTTTGTAATGTTTGTCGATGAATCGCACATGACGATGCCGCAAGTCCGCGGTATGTACAACGGCGACCGCGCCCGCAAAGAAGTGTTAGTAGAGCATGGCTTTCGCCTGCCTAGCGCACTAGACAACCGACCATTGACTTTTACCGAATTTGAAAAGCACGTTAACAAAGTAGTTTACGTCAGTGCGACTCCAGCAGATTATGAACTAAGCCGAAGTCCAGAGCCGGCCCAACAAGTGATTCGACCAACAGGACTACTGGATCCCAAAATTGAAGTCCGGCCAATAGATGGCCAGATTGATGACTTGATTGCCGAAATAAGGGATACCGTCGCAAAGCATCAAAGAGTACTAGTAACGACACTTACCAAACGCATGTCCGAAGACCTGACGGAATATCTGCAGGAATTGAATATGAAAGTGGCGTATTTACACAGTGATGTCGAAACACTCGAGCGCACCGACATTCTAAGAGACCTCAGGCTCGGGACATATGACGTGTTGGTCGGAATTAACCTTCTGCGTGAGGGGCTCGATTTGCCCGAAGTAAGTCTGGTAGCAATCTTGGACGCCGATAAGGAAGGTTTCTTACGCAGTGAACAAGCGCTGATTCAGACAGTCGGTAGGGCGGCTCGCCACCAAGAGGGACATGTGGTGATGTACGCTGACCGTGTGACAGGTAGCATGCAACGAGCGATTGATGAAACTAATCGTCGCCGTAGCATTCAGGAAGCCTACAACACAAAACATGGCATCACACCAACTGGTATTGCTAAGTCAATCGAAAAGGGCCTTCGGCCTGACCTTCCTGAAGAAGCTAAACGAGCCAAGCTGGACCTAAAGAAAATCCCTAAAGACGAGTACGGTCATCTTATAAAAGATCTAACAGCCCAGATGGAGCTAGCTGCGGCCAACTTACAATTTGAAACAGCTGCCGAACTGCGTGATATCATCGCCGATATTAAGTCCAAAGTTTAAATAATTCTGCCTAGCGCTGAGTTTATTGCCAGTGATATACTGAGGGAACATATGGCAAAACTGACTCGCGAGGATGTATTAAAATTGGCAAAATTAGCCAAGTTATCACTGAACGATGAAGAAGTAGATAGTTTTGCAAAAGAAATAAGTGAAATCTTGAATTATGTTGAGCAGCTGCAATCTGTTGATATCGATAATCTTGAGCCGACCTATCAAGTGACTGGTCTTACTAATGTTACTCGGCCAGATGAAGTGAAAGATTATAATTCTAGCGTAGAAGATCTACTAAAGAACTTGCCAACAAGGGAAGGTAATCAAATACAAGTCAAGCGAGTTCTGCAATGAGCGCTTGGCCAAGTATAGCTGTGATTGCCGAGGATGTACGGAGCGGAAAAACCAAAGCAGGTGACTTAGTTGGTCGGGCGCTCAAAGCCATTGATGATCAAGCCAAGTACAAAGCGATTGTTGCTACCACGGCCGAACGGGCCAAACACCGCGCCACAGAAATAGACGATCAAGTTGCCAAAGGTCAAAATCCTGGTCGTTTAGCGGGTGTTCCATTTATTGCCAAAGATAATTTTCTGGCGTTTGGGGCTAATACCACAGCTGCTAGTAATATCCTGAAAGGTTTTGATGCACCGTATCAAGCAACTGCCATAGAACGCTTGGAGGCGGAAGGTGCAATTTGTGTTGCCAAGGCCAACTTGGATGCCTTTGCGCATGGGTCAAGTACCGAAAACAGCGATTTCTTTACCACTCATAACCCAGTAGATATGGAGCGGGTACCGGGTGGTTCTTCTGGAGGCTCAGCAACGGCGGTCATGCTGGACATGGCACCATTTGCGCTCGGAACAGACACAGGCGGCTCAATTCGTTTACCTGCGGCCTTTACCGGTGCGGTAGGCTATAAACCAACCTATGGGCTTGTGTCGCGTAGTGGCGTGATTGCCATGGCCAGTAGCACAGACGTAATTGGTCCCATTACCAAAACAGTTGAAGACAGTGCGTTGGTTTTGGACGTGATGGCCGGCAAAGATGAGCTAGATAGTACAACCATAGATAGAGACGAAAAAGCCTACACGGAGCTGGCAATAGATCTAAAAGGCAAAAAGATTGGGCTAATTCGTGAATACATGGGTGATGGGCTAGAAGCAGGCGTCAAAAAGCAGATTGAAGAGGCCATTGAAAAGCTCAAAAAGGCTGGCGCTGACATTATGGAGGTGAGCTTACCTTCTTTACCACTGGCCCTGGCGGTGTATTATATTGTTTGTCCGGCCGAGGTGAGTAGTAACTTGAGCCGCTACGATGGACAGCGCTATGGCTACAGCTTCGGCCAAGCCAAAGATCTAGAAGACAGCTATGAACAATCACGTTCGCGGGGCTTTGGTAATGAAGCCAAACGGCGGATTATGATAGGTACCTACGTACTTTCCAGTGGTTACTACGACGCTTACTACAAGCGAGCCCAAATTGTGCGCACCAAGCTGGCCAATGAATTTAAACAAGCTTTCAAGGATGTAGATTTTCTGTTGGGTCCAACGGCACCGAGTGTGGCATTTAAGATTGGTGAGCACGCTCATGACCCATTACAGATGTACCTGACAGACATTATGACAGTGGCCGTAAACTTGGTTGGAGTACCGGCTATTAGTATTCCAGCTGGAGAGAGTCGGGGCTTACCGGTTGGACTTCAGATAGTTGCGCCCCAGCACCATGATCGTATATTATTAGCAGCTGCAAAACAAACGGAGGAAATACTGGCATGAATGCGAATGAACTAGCTCTGATTGGTGGGGCAGTCTTCATAATTTTGCTAGTGCTGGGCTTTGTTTTCCGAGCTCGCCGCAAAAAGCTCAACCCATCAAAGTTCAAGAATAAGTGGCAGGACTTGCAAAAATTCTTGGCTAGTAAAGAAACCTGGCCACTGGCTATTATCACTGCAGACAAACTACTAGACGAAGCCCTCAAGAAAAAACGTCTCAAAGGTAAAAGCATGGGTGAGAGGATGGTATCAGCGCAGAAGTTGTTTACGGACAATGATGGGGTTTGGTATGCCCATAATCTTGCCAAAAAATTAATGGATGAAACAGCTATACGTCTAAAACAAGCTGATGTTAAGAAGTCACTAATGGGAACGCGACAAGCGTTGCGTGACATCGGAGCACTGCGTGACCAAGACCACTGATTACCAGGCAACCATTGGCATCGAGTGTCATGTCCAGCTGAGCACCCGTACTAAATTATTTGCAGCAGTTGGTAATGACGCACGTGAGGCTGAGCCCAATACTTTGATATCGTATATTTGTTTGGGTATGCCCGGCGCTCTACCGGTGCTAAACGAGAAAGTAGTAGAACTAGCCAGCCGAGCAGCGTTTGCACTTGGGACTAAACCCGAACACTTTAGTAAATTTGATCGTAAACATTATTTTTATCCCGATTTGCCGAAAGGCTACCAAATTACCCAATTCGAACAACCAATTGTTGCCAAGGGTGAAGTTGAAATTGTAGTTGATGGTCAAACCAAGACAATTGGCATTACCAGAGCACACCTTGAAGAAGATGCTGGTAAAAGTACTCACCCTATAGGTAAGGACTACAGTTTGGTTGATTTAAATCGGGCTGGTACACCACTACTTGAGATTGTGTCTGAGCCGGATATGCATACTGCTGCAGAAGCAAAGGCCTATGCGCGGGAACTATATCTGCTGGCAAAGTTTGCTGGCATATCAGATGCAGACTTATACCACGGCAATATGCGTTTTGACGTAAACGTGTCAGTCAGTAAGGATCCGGCAAAACTCGGAACCAGGTCTGAGACTAAAAACCTCAATTCGTTTAAGAGTGTTGAAAAGGCTGTTGAATATGAAGTAAAGCGTCAGACGGAACTACTGGAAAAGGGTGGAACTGTAGTCCAAGAAACCCGTGGTTGGGATGATGCTAAGCAAAAAACCTTTAGTCAAAGAGGTAAGGAAGAGGCCCATGATTATCGTTATATGCCTGAACCTGATGTTCCACCAGTAGTGCTTACAAAAGAGTATATTGAAGCTATAGAGGCCGAAATGCCCGTACTGCCGCCAGAATGGCGCAAGCGCCTCGCTTCACTCGGCTTAGGTGGCTCTTACGTTGACACTTTGCTTGAGGCTGAGGTTGATGATGAACTGACCAGCTACCTGGGTTTGATTGAAGAAAACCTGAAAGACAAAGATTTCTGCAAGTCGTTGGCCAACTGGTTTGTGAACATCGAAATTCCGATGCGTCGAGACGGCAAAGTGAGCAGCGAGCTCAAGGATGGTGTTCGTAATAATTTATATGAAGCTTTGCACAAGCTCGTCAAAACCGGTAGCCTTAGTGCCACCAACGCCAAAGCTCTGCTCACAAACTTACTCGAGGCCGGTATTGCTCCAGAAAATATGGAGAAATATGCCGAGGAACAGGGTTTGATTCAAGTTTCAAACGAGGGTGAGATTATCAAAATTGTTGAGCAAGTCATCAAAGAAAACCCCCAAGCTGCCGAGGACATCAAAAACGGCGAAATGAAAGCGATTGGCTTCTTGGTGGGTCAAGTGATGCGTAAATCCCAAGGCAAAGCCAACCCCGGGCTAGCTCAGGAACTCATCAAGAAACAACTATCATAAGCAGTGTTACAATAGCAGTATGAATCCAAAACCGGTCAGAAAAGCCATTATCGCAGCTGCTGGTTATGGGACTCGCTTTTTGCCACAAACAAAGGCCATGCCTAAAGAAATGTTACCCGTCATTGATAAGCCGGTGATTCAGCTGGTAGTTGAGGAAGTGGTTAAAGCGGGTGTGACCGATGTAATTATTGTAACTGGTCCAACTAAACGAGCCATCGAAGATCATTTTGACCGAGCACTTGAGCTAGAAGAAGAACTTCGCGAAAAGGGCAAACACGCCGTGGCCGATACCCTGCAGGCCATTGCTGAACAAGCCAACTTTATCTATCTTAGGCAAAAGGGCTTACCTAAAGGGAATGCAAGGCCAGTACTCAACGCTGCTCACCTGATCGGTGATGAACCATTCCTTGTCTTTTATGGGGATGATTTCTTTACCGGTGAAATTCCTAGAGCTCAACAGTTAGTGGAAACCTACAACCAAACAGGTGGTTCGGTCATATCATTGATTGAGATTGATAAAAAAGATGCCGACAAATATGGCGTGGTAGGGGTAAAAGAGAAGCTAGATGACAAAGTGGTCAAAATTTCCCAAATTGTAGAAAAACCGGGCGCCGAAGCCGCGCCAAGTAGTTTTGCATCAGTTGGTGGATACCTTTTGACCCCCGACATTTTGCCGCTGATTGCCGAAGAACAAGTTGGTTCAAACGGTGAACTGAATCTATCAGAGACTATAGGCAGACTTGCTCAACAAACAGATGTCTACGGACGTTTCATAGATGGTGAGTACCATGATACCGGAAACCCCGAACTCTATTTGCAGGCAGTGATTGATGTAGCACTCAAAGACGCCAAACTAGGCCCAGAACTGCGCGAATACCTCCATCGTAAACTGAAGTAAGGGTAGGGGTGTTTCATATTTCTCAGAGGCGTCTCCGCAGCTATGCGAGGACCTAGCCGAAGTGAAATATGGAGTACCCCGTAATGCCTCTTGCGTGTTTGTAGTATACTGATGATGTAAGGGGAACGTGTATGACTACGAGTTACGATGTACTTGTCGTTATCTTATCGATAACACTGGCAGTTTTTTTGATTCTTGGTATCATTGCACTCGCTAAAATTATCCAGATTATGAACGGGGTTAAACGACTGGTTGCTAAGGCTGAACAGGTCGCTGATAATGTCGAAACTATGACAGCGGTTCTGGAACGGACTGCCACTGGTCCTGGAGCAGTGCTTAAGACTGTTGCAGGGATTATTAATAATGCAATGCGTCATAAATCGCACAAGGAGGATGACAGTGATGGATAAAGGTGCAAAACGCTTCGCAATTGGCGCGGCTGTAGCAGCTGGCATTGGCTATGTTGCTGGTGTTCTAACAGCTCCAAAGAGTGGGAAAGAAACACGTAAAGACATTCAAAATGCTGTTTCAAAGGCTCGAGCCGAAGCAGAGAAGCAGTTAAAAAACCTCAATACAGAACTCAATGACTTACTTACACAAGCCAAATCCAGAGGAACCAAACTGACAGGTGCGGCGAAGGAACAGTACAATAATGCTGTTGCCATGGCGCAAAAAGCCAAAACCAAAGTTCGTAACCTACTATCTGCTGTTCACGAGGGTGATGCTGAAGACGACGATTTGCAGAAAGCTATCAAAGAAGCCACCAGTGCCATTGAGCATCTAAAAACCTACATAAAAAAAGATGACTCCAACGAAAAAGAAGCCTGAGACCAATAAAGACTACGAACAGATAGGCCGTATGGTCGCCAACATCTACGAGTCTGGTTATA
>CAZVJS010000021.1:0-11226 GCA_964627365.1 uncultured Candidatus Saccharibacteria bacterium
TTTGCGGAGTTATCATTTTGTTAACGGGAATCTGGTTGTGGTGGCACAACATCTACTCCAGTACTGACACTGTGTTTTGGAAAACAATCGGTAATAACTTATCTACAGTTAGCGTTACAAAACATGTAATTGAAGATAGCCAGGGTCAAAAAATTGACCAATACAGCCAGCTAAAATTTGGCAGCCAAAACGCTGCCCGTAACCTAGTAACCATTACGCAAACATCTGAAAACGACAAAAGCATGGTCAAGTCCGAGAGTATTGGCACGCTGAGCAACGATTACAGTCGTTATATAAAAGTTGAGTCCAGCCAGAAGAGCGCCAATGGTCAACCAATTGATTTTTCAAAGGTCACCGGTGTTTGGGGCAAAACTGCAGATAGTAGCCAATCTTCACAAACAGTCTATTTCCGCCAAGCTGCCCTTAACAGCGTGGTGCCGTTTGGTTGGCTGAATTCTGGTGCCCGTAACGATCTTATAGATTTTATGCAAACCAAACATGTCTATGATGTTTCGTATGACTCGGTGCAGAAGAAAAAGGAGAATGGTCACCAGGTGTACGTATATTCAGTGGATATTAACGCCCAAGCCTATATAGCCATGCTGCAGCAATACGTTCAGAAATTGGGTCTGGATGTAGGGCAGACGCTTGACCCATCGGCATATGAAGGTATTGCACCAATCAAAGCCGAATTTAGCGTGGATCCCGTTTCGCGGCAGTTGAAGAAGATCCACTATGTGGCTTCGAATCGGGACGAAGAATTCATGAGTTACGGTCTAAGTAACCCGATTGCCATACCAGGACAGACCATCCCAATTGAAGAGCTCCAAAACCGTTTATCGCAACTTCAGTAACACTCTAGTATGAAAAAACTTGCCAAAAAAATTGTTGTCGCTCAGCTTGCTCGGTATCTAGGGATGTTACGGGAAAACAATGATTTCAAAGTTGTTGCTGTTGTCGGTAGTATCGGTAAAACCAGCACTAAGTTTGCAATTGCCAAAGTACTTCAGGAAAAGTACCGGGTTCAGTTTCAGGAGGGAAATTATAATGATCCCGTAACCGTACCTTTGGTATTCTTTGGTTTGTCTGAGCCAAGTTTGTTTAATCCGTTTGCATGGTTAAAAACGCTCATGCAAATTAGAAAATTGGTTAAAACCCCGTATCTATATGATGTAGTCGTGGTTGAACTTGGTACCGATGGACCGGGCCAGATGTCCGAGTTTGCCCAGTATATTGATACAGACATAACAGTAGTAAGTGCCATCACACCCGAGCATATGGAATTTTTTGCAAGTCTTGACGAGGTTGCGATTGAAGAACTAAGTGTGGCAGATTTCTCACATGAACTTATTGTAAATAGCGATCTTACCGATGCAAAATATCTTGAAGAGCTCAAAAATAAGGTCGACAAATACGGAAGAGGTCCCGAGGCAGATTATGTTTTAGGAGATATTAGTTTCGAGTACGACACAGCTCGTTTTAGTATAGTTCATCAAGCAAAAACTTTTGTGAGTGAAGAAATAAAGGCTGTTTCGGTTGCCGAACTTTATTCTGCTGCGGCGGCTGCTATTGTGGGAAAAAAAGTGGGATTATCAACGAGCCAGATCAGTAGTGGAATAAAAAAACTTGTGCCAGTGAGCGGTCGTATGCAGCGGCTACAAGGTATTAATAACTCGCTGATAATTGATGAATCCTACAACGCAAGTCCTGTGGCCGTAAAAGCCGCCCTGGATAGCCTGTATGAGCTAAAAGCCCCTCAGAAAATAGCTATTTTAGGTAACATGAATCAATTAGGCGACACGAGCCAAGCAGCACATATTGAGGTCGGGGAATATTGTGAACCCAATCAACTGGATCTAATTGTCACAATTGGTCCTGATGCCAACAAATATTTAGCACCTTCTGCCGAGAAAAAAGGCTGTGTGGTGAAAACGTTCAACAATCCATATGAGGCAGGCAGTTACGTTAAATCAAATCTTAAAGAGGGTGCAATAGTCTTGGCTAAGGGATCTCAGAATGGTGTTTTTGTTGAAGAGGCAATTAAGCAGTTTTTAGCCAATCCACACGATCAGGAATTGCTGGTTCGGCAATCAAATGAATGGCTAAAGAAAAAGCAGAAACAGTTTGGAAAAGTTGTATGAAAGTTACGGTATTGGGCGGCGGCAATTCAACAGAAAGAGATATATCCATTTGGTCGGCTCGTGCTGTTAGTGATGCTCTAAAAGAAGCTGGATTTGAAGTCTCCGATGTCGATCCGGCAGACGGGTTTGGGACATTAGACCCCGTCAGTGGTGTAGTCTTTCCAATACTCCACGGACAAGGCGGGGAAGACGGAGAAATCCAAAAAGAACTGGAAAAACGGAACTTGCCATACTTGGGGAGTGATAGTAGAGCGTCAATTGTTTGTTTTGACAAACTTGAAACACGAACGGTACTGGAAGAAGCTGGCTTGCCGGTAGCAAAAGGGGCACAGGTCACAAAAGATACATATTTCCAGAATCCCCTTTCTTCTAAACCACATGTACTTAAAGTAGTGCATGGTGGTTCAAGTATTGGTACATACATTGTTCGTGACCCTAAGGTCATTGATCCGAGTAAAGTTGAAGACGTTTTTCGGCTAGAATCCACGGCACTTATAGAAGAGCTTGTTGAAGGTACTGAAATAACAGTACCCATTCTCGATAACCAGCCCTTACCAGTAATAGAAATTATCCCACCTGAAGGTGAGGAGTTTGATTATGATAATAAATACAATGGTAGGACTAAAGAAATTTGTCCACCACAGTCGGTAAGTGATGAGCTTTGTCAAAAAGCCCAACGGCTGGCTGTGGATGTACACAACGCGCTTGGTGCTCGACACCTGTCTCGTACAGATATAATTATTACACCCGAAGGAAGAATGGTAGTTTTGGAACTGAACACTATGCCAGGTATGACCGAGCAGAGTTTTTTTCCACTGTCAGCTAAGGTATCTGGCCTTTCTATGCCTCAACTTATGGAGCGTTTCGTTGATTTAGTAAAACGTGATTATAAGCTAAACTAGAAAATACCAATGGCCACTTTTAATTTCAAACAAGCTCAAACCTTTTTCCGCGATGACTTTGTTCCATTCACAGAGGCCAATGTTAGTATTGCTAGTTCGCCAGTTCTCTACGGCTTGAGCATCTACAGTGTTTTTAGTGTCAACTGGAATGCCAAGCAGCAAAAACTCCTGGTGTTTAGGCTCAAAGATCACTACAACCGTTTGGTAAATTCCGCTCAGATTATGGATTTTGATTCATTTGCCAAGGAATGGCCATTTGAACGCTTTGAAAAGATGATGCACGAACTGGTACGTCGTAACGAAGTTCAAGAAGATGTTTTGGTCCGAGTAACTGTCTTTATTGACGAAATTTCAGCTGGCACGCGCATTCATGGGCTCAAGAATAGTCTCAGTGCGTATATCTATCCGCTTGGAGAAATATTATCTCGCGATGGCATAAACGTTTGTGTGTCTAGTTGGGTGCGTAACATGGACAATTCCATACCCGCCAAAGCCAAGATAAATGGCAGTTATGTGAATGCCAGCCTAATGAAAAACGAAGCTTTGCAAAATGGTTTTGATGATGCGATTGCATTGGATCATAACGGTCACGTGGCCGAAAGTACTGTAGCAAATTTGTTTATCGTGCGAGACCGTAAACTGGCCACGCCTGACACTTCCACAGATATTCTGGAAGGTATTACTCGGGATTCATTGATAGAAGTTGCTCGAAATTTAGGTATAACGGTCGAGGAACGTAGTATTGATCGCACTGAATTGTATAAAGCTTCAGAAGCATTTTTGTGTGGTACGAGCGCGCTCGTTACTCCAATATTGACAATAGACAAACGACCGCTCAGTGACGGACAACCAGGTGAAATCACTAGACAGTTGCAAGACACGTACCAAAAAATCTTAAAAGGGGAAGATCAAAACTACAACAGCTGGTTGACCACCCTCTAGTCCTATTATATTGTGGATAACTATGGGAGTGGTATATGTCAGTCGGCTTTGGGACAACAAACGGCTAGCTCAGACGCGAAGAGCTCGGCACGTTTTTCCTGCTGTTATACTCGGTGTAGTCATCGGTAGCATGTTGTCTGTCGTACTACTTAACCTGGACAACACCAAGGTTCGGGCAAACGTTTATTATGGTCAACCAGCTTCTCAGGCAGTAGCTGGAGCTACTACAGAAGATCAGACTGATGATGTTCAAAAGCTACTGCCGATTGATGACAATTTCTCCAGCTTACCGTTTCAAATTGAAAAGAAGTTAGAAACACCACCCACGCCTCCACCCACGGATTGCGCTGTGGAAGTCTGTCTGGCTCTGAGCTTTGATGATGGGCCTGACCCCGTCAATACGCCTAAAATTATGGACGCACTAGCAAAACAGCAGGTACCAGCTACCTTCTTTTTGATAGGGAACCGAGTTGCGCCTAATGCTCTGATTGTGCAACGCATGTACCATCAAGGTTTTGAAATAGGCAATCACAGCTGGGCCCACCCAAACTTTACTAAGCTGACAGCTGCCCAAATGATGGAGCAGGTCACCTTGACTCAGCAAGCCATTACCGGTCTTGGTATTCCGGCACCGATACTGTTTCGACCACCTTATGGTGCCGTGAACGCTACGCTTAGGGCTACGATTCATATGCCAATTATTCGCTGGGACGTTGATCCAAAAGATTGGGCCAAATCAGACCCGAATATGGTTATTTCAACCGTTGAGGCTCAAGCCAGACCTGGCGGAATTGTTGTCATGCACTCCACCCAAGCTTCAACAGCCGCAGCCATTGACGCTATCCTGGCCAACCTAAAGACTCGTTTTCATCTGGTGACTGTCTCTCAGCTTTTGGGACTTACTCCGGGAGCACAAGGTGAGTTTGTGGGTCGCTAACAGGTAGTAAACATCGGTGGTTTCCCATATAATAGCTTTCGATGAGACGCTATAACCCCAAAGAGCTTGAAGCAAAGTGGCAGGCAGAGTGGGAAAAATCCAAGATTTATCAGGCATCCGAGGATACAGCTAAACCAAAAAAGTATGTCCTGGAGTATTTTCCATACCCCAGTGGTGTTGCTATGCATGTGGGTCATGTACGCAATTACACCATCGGTGATGCGATAGCTCGCTACAGCCGGATGCGTGGCTACAACGTGTTGCATCCAATGGGTTGGGATGCTTTTGGTCTGCCAGCCGAGAATTACGCTATTAAGAACAAGGTGAGTCCACAAAAAGCTATTGAAGAGAATACTTCACGCTTCAAGAAACAATTGATGCAGATGGGATTTAGTTATGACTGGTCGCGCGAGATTAATAGCTCTGACCCAAACTATTACAGGTGGACCCAATGGTTCTTCTTGCTACTTTATAAAAAGGGGCTGGCCTACCAAAAAGAAGCTTTGGTTAACTGGGATCCGGTAGATAAGACTGTGCTGGCCAACGAACAAGTAATTGACGGCAAGGCCGATCGAAGCGGTGCAGTAGTTGAAAAAAAGGCCCTCAAACAATGGTTTTTTAAGATTACAGCCTACGCCGACAGGTTGCTTGGTGATCTAGATGATTTGGACTGGTCAAATGCCATCAAGACCATGCAGCGCAACTGGATTGGCCGCAGCACAGGCGCTGAAGTGGATTTCAAAGTTGATGATTCCGATAACGTGATAAAGGTCTTTACTACCAGGCCAGACACCTTGTTTGGGGCAACCTTTATGGTTTTGGCTCCTGAACATCCATTGGTAATGAAGATCACTGCAAAAGATCACAAAACAGAGGTGGAAAAATATGTGAAGCAGTCTGGAGCCAAATCTGACATTGAGCGCCAGGAAACTGAGCGTGAGAAAACTGGTGTTTTTACAGGTTCCTATGCTATTAATCCAGTCAACAACGAGAAAATTCCTGTCTGGGTGGCAGACTATGTGTTGTACGGCTATGGCACAGGAGCGATTATGGCCGTTCCCGCACATGATGAACGTGACTATGAATTCGCCAAGAAATTTGATTTGCCAATTCTAGAAGTGATTGAACCAGAGTTTGGCTTGGCGAAAGGCGATGAGAAACACAAACAGTCGATTATTGCTGTTTTGCGCAATCCCAAAACTAAGCAAATATTGGTTTTGGACTGGGGACCTCGTCGAGATAACTGGGGAGGGAATTTATTTATCGGCGGGGGTGTGGAAGATGGTGAAGACCTTATTCGAGCCGCCAAAAGAGAAATTGCTGAAGAAACCGGCTATACCAATATTCGTCACATAAAAACTTCGCCTACATCGATAAATCATTATTACTTCTCGAACGTAAAGAATCATAATTATCATTCGCGTTCCCTTCCGATGTTATTTGAGTTGGTTGATAGTGAACAGCAAAAGCCCCAACTAGATGAAAATGAAGATCAGTTTAAACTGAGATGGGTAGAAGAAGCCAAGATTCCGGAAACAATTAATGATGAAGCCCATTTTTATAGCTACCGTCTGTTGACTGAAGAAGTCTGCTATAGCAGCGAAGGCATTATGGTCAATTCTGGGATGTACAACGGTATGTCTTCTGCCGAAGCTCGCGACAAGATTGTTGCCAATCTGTCACAACCAACCGAAGATGAGCCAACTTTTATAGATACATTTGGAAGTAGCGCTGTGCGTGAGAGCCATCCATTTGTTGAGCGTGACTCTGTCGCCGTCATTGTCAAACATTGGAAAGAAGATAAATATATTGGTCTTAGGTGGAAGCAAGTTGACTGGGAAACGATTATTACTGGTGGGATTGAAGAGGGCCAGACAGCCGAAGAGGCGGCTATGGCAGAAATCCGAGAAGAAACTGGATTTCTAAATCCGGTATTTAAAAAAGATCTTGGGACAATTCACTGCCGATTTTTTCATCCTCCAAAGAACGTAAACAGGCTCGGGCATTTTAAGTGCATGTATTTTGAGCTGGCTGATGACAAGCATAATGAGATTGCTAAAGAAGAACAGGCGAACCACGAAGTTGTATGGCTTACACCAGAAGAGATGGAAGCATTCCGACTGCCGAAGTCGCAGCGTTATATTTGGGACAAGCTTCAAGGCAATCCACGTGGTGCAGCTACCGAGAAAGTTAATTACAAGATTCGCGATTGGCTGATCTCGCGGCAACGCTACTGGGGTGCGCCGATTCCAATTATTCATTGTCCAAAAGATGGCGTTGTGCCAGTGCCTGAAGATCAGTTGCCAGTAGTGCTGCCGGAGCTGAAAAGCTTTGAGCCAAGTGGTGACGGACGTAGTCCACTGGCTAATGTTCCCGAATTTGTAAATACCACTTGTCCAGAATGTGGTGGCCCCGCCGAGCGTGAAACCGACACCATGGATGGTTTTGTCTGCAGTAGCTGGTACTTCCTGCGCTTCGCCGACCCAAATAACAATAAAGCGCCGTTTGATAAATCCAATGCTGATTTCTGGCTGCCAGTTGATGACTACATCGGCGGGGCCGAACACGCGGTCATGCACCTGTTATACGCTCGCTTTTGGACCAAAGTAATGCACGACGATGGTTTGATAGATTTTGATGAACCATTCCTGACTTTGCGCAACCAAGGCATGATTCTGGCACCCGATGGCCAGAAAATGAGCAAGAGCAAGGGAAACACTATTGAACCCGATGGCTTGATTGAACAGGGCTATGGGGCTGACTCAACCCGAATTATGGAACTATTCATTGGTCCGTGGAACCAATCAGCCAACTGGAGCGTGGAAGGAATGGGTGGTTCATTCCGCTTCTTACAACGTGTCTGGACGCTGGTCCAGGAATATAAAGAGTCCAAAGAAACAAAAGACAAGGATGCCGGCGAATTATTGCCTGTAACTCACCAGGCCATTGCTAAAGTCAGCCATGATTTAGAAGATCTTGGCTTCAATACTGCAGTTGCTGCCTTGATGGAGTACGTCAATCAACTCTACAAAATCAAAGCTGACAAGGGTTATGGTGACGATAATTGGAGTTATGCGCTCAAGACACTTGTTCAGCTATTAGCTCCGTTTGCTCCGCACATCAGTGAAGAGTTGTGGCAGGAACTTGATCAGAAAGGTTCAGTGCATACCAGTGAATGGCCAGTGCACGATCCAAAATATCTTATCAAAGACACCGTTACCATAGTAGTGCAAGTGAATGGCAAGGTTCGGGCAAACATTGATGTGCCAAGTGACAGCAGCGAAGAATCAATCACCAAAGCTGCCAAGGGTCATGAAAAAGTTCAACCTTATCTCAAAGATAAAACACTGCGAAAAACCATCTATGTTCCACATAAGTTAGTCAATTTGGTCGTTGGCTGAGTCTATTGCCGGCAAATCCGGGTGGGTCAAGATGAGCGCGACATTGGGCTGAGTATCGCCAGCTGTAAGTTCTTTCGGGGGTGCTTTCTTAGGTATTTGTCGCTTTACATAATGCAACCGTTTATCAGGATCGTCCTCGGTCTCCCAGTCGAACAGCGTCAAGTTAGAGTTGGGCAAGGCTTTAATTGTGCGGTTACCAAGTACTCGGACGGTATGTATTTCTACGAATTTTCTGTCGGAATATTTTGCTAACTCATGACGCAAACGCCGGAAATTATCAACACTGTTCCTGTCCCCATGTATACGATGTCCGTCTGGATATTCACCAAAAATTCCTATCTGCCTACCTCCATATTTAAAAACACAAGTTTTTACGATAAATGCTCTACTGGCTAATTTCTGTGAGAATTTTCTCATCAATTTTTAATGAAAAAAGGTAAAACTAAATGCAGGCCAACTCTTGAACTTTCTCTGTTAGTGCGTTATAGTAAGCCTAAGTTGTTCGCTAAATAACAGATAAGGAGTCTTGTTCCATATGGGTAAACCCAAGAAACAGACAAGTCCTCGCAAAACAGGCCTCCGCCGGAGTCACTTGGCTCTCAAGCTGGCCCGTAGCGTTAACGCGAAGTCGCCAGTAAAGGTCTATACGACTCGCCGCGAATCCGGCAAAGCCCTTAGCAAATAGAAGGCAAATAGTAGTTTGCAAGTTGCGGTATACTAATAAAGTAATACCAACACTAGGAAATTTAACAATATGGCATCAAATCGTCACCTCGGTCGCATCGTTGCACTGCAAACGCTCTACGAGCAAGATTTTCGACTGGAGTGCGATGACGATAATTTTCAGCTCGACCAGGTATTACGCCGAAACATTGATCGCTACAAAGATACGATTGACGACCAGGCTTTTATTGAAAAGCTGGTAAAAGGTGTAAACAGTAAAATTGCTGAACTAGACGCTGTTTTGGGACCAATTGCACCGGAATGGCCAATTGACCAGATAGCTCGCATGGATCGTATCGTTCTTCGAATAGGCCTGTACGAACTCTTGTACGAGCAGGATGCTCCGCCCAAAGTTGTGATTAACGAAGCCGTCGAGCTGGCCAAATCATTTGGTGGCGATAACAGCTCCAAATTCATCAATGGCGTACTCGGCACTGCTCTTAAACAACTCGAAGGACAACAAGAAGAATCTAAGCCAATAAAGGCAGCAGCCAAGAAGGCAACTAAGAAAGTAATTAAGAAGTGAAACGTCCTAAACCCATCCAAGGTATCCGCAAGTTTGTCGTCCGACGCCGGCCGGCTATTAGTGAAGTAGTACGTGAACCAACTGCTGGCGGAGTAGTATTTCGGCGCAATGCCAAAGATCAGGTCGAGATTCTGCTCATTCAAGATGCCAAAAACCGTTGGACTATTCCTAAAGGTCATATTGAGGAGGGCGAAACTGCCAAACAAACCGCTGAGCGCGAAATAAAGGAAGAAACTGGCCTAAAAGAGCTTAGAGTGCTAAATTGGCTCGGTAAAATCAACTTCCGCTATCGCCGGCAACAGAGTTTGGTACTTATGACGACTGAAATATTTTTGACTGAAGCCAAAGGTGATACCAGCAAAATAAAGCCCGAAGATTGGATGAATGGTATAAAATGGTTTTCAGCCAACGAGGCGCTTGATAAAATCGAATACGAAGATATCGGTAAGATAATTCTTATCGGTCTAAAGAAAATACGGACACAGAAGTCATAAAATAAATCATGCAAGATTTTTCTCCCTATCAGGCATTTGCCAAAGATAAACTGGGCGTTATTTTCAATCAGCCTGAATTACTATGTACTGCCTTTACTCATCGTTCCTATGTAAATGAACATCGTAAAACTGTTCGGGAGCACAATGAACGCCTTGAATTCCTGGGCGATGCTGTGTTGGAACTTGTTGTTACTCAGTATTTATATCTGAACTTCAAAGATCCAGAAGGTGTTCTAACCAATTGGCGCAGCGCATTGGTGCGTACCGAAAGCATTAGTGCAGCCGCGACGCGTTATGAAATGGAGCCACTCCTGCGTTTAAGCCGTGGTGAAAAACACGGCACTGCTCGAGCTCGGGCTCAGATCTTGGCAAACTGCTACGAAGCGGTGATAGGTGCGCTGTATCTTGACCAAGGTTATGATGCTGCCAAGGAGTTTATTCACAAGAGCCTGCTGGTTACATTTGAGGAAATTCTTAAGACTGGATCGTGGATGGATCCTAAGTCACATCTGCAAGAACTAGTACAAAGCAAAGATGGCTTTACCCCTGTTTACAAGGTGTTGAGCGAGGAAGGCCCTGACCACGACAAGGTCTTTACGGTGGGAGTCTATGTTGATGGTGAGCTTAAGGGCGAAGGAGTTGGTCCAAGTAAGCAAGCTGGCCAACAGAAGGCTGCTCAAGCTGCCTTGGCGCAGTATCAAAGCAAATCGTGAGCGCGCAAGCGTTGACTTTTACCCCTATTATCTGTATAGTGCCAGAGACTGTTTTTAGTAATTTAAGGTGGATAAGGAAAACGTCTATACATGTTAGCTATTCGTATGCAACGCACCGGCCGTAAGGGTCACGCTAATTTCCGTGTTGTTGTACAAGATTCACGCCAGACTCCTACCAGCGGTAAGGTGGTTGCTCAAATTGGAACCTATGATCCACATACCAAGGCTGCAACGCTTGCCAAGGACAAAGCCGAGTTTTATTTAACTCACGGCGCACAGCCATCAGACCGAGTTGCCCGACTTCTCAAGCAAGAAGGCGTTAAGCTACCGAAGTGGGTAAGTTTGGAATCCAAGAAAAAAGGTGAACTTCGAAATCCTGAAAAACTGCGCAAGAATCGTCCCGCTGAAGTAGCTCCCGTAGCCGCCAGCGAAGAGGCGCCAGTCGAA
>CAZVJS010000022.1:0-11061 GCA_964627365.1 uncultured Candidatus Saccharibacteria bacterium
GGGGGTCTTTCTATTTGATATAGTAACATTATGAAAATACCTGCTCTTATAGTGCTTGGCGGCTTTGCTGGAGCAGGCAAAACAGAGATCGCAACAAAATTATCACGCGACCACAATTACCCAGTATTTAGTACTGACGTTATTAATGACGCCCTCCGTCCGGCTCTTAACAAAGACTTTCACGAAGTGTCTCCTGTAGCATATGAGGTAATGTGGTATCTGGTCAGAAAACAGCTATCGAACGGTCTGACAGTCATATTAGATACTAATATGTCCACCCCAAGAGTATGGCAGAGCTTGGACGGGCTTAAGCAAGATATGCCGGAGGCTATAGTGTTGCCGATTATATTACAGGCGACATTTGAAACTCACCGCAAACGCATTGAAGAACGTGGTCGCACAAACAAAAAACACCTGAATTTAGGGGGAGATAAATTAGAGGATGTTATGCATAAGTACGATTTTATTGAAAAGTTACAGCGACCTGATTTAATTCGAGTAAATGCTAACGAATCATTTGAAGAAGTATACGAATCAATAGAGAAGCTTGTTCGGGATCATTTACCGCATAAATAGATAAGCCGTAAACTCATTCATCAGCCCTGCCAATCCGCTTATGTTTATTGTATACTTCGTGCAGATGTCGAAAAAGCAAAAAGAATACAACTCTCTGCGTTTGGCAACAATTTGCCTGACAACATTGATGCTACCTTTTGGCACTTATGTTGGATTCCAGTTTGGCGCTGGACATACAAAGACTGCGCTTATAGCCTTATCTATTCAGACCCTAATAACTTTCGTTCAAGCTCATATATGGTGGCTTACCTTCGAGAAAGGAAGATTCTAGTTAAATACCTAAACACGCTTATCATCCCCAGCCCAATTTGATTATTGTGCTTGTGCTTCCCTGGGCTGACCTCTATAATAAAAACGAACGAACTTTATAAGACAAACAGGGGAAAATGAAAGTATTGATGTTGGGTTGGGAACTGCCCCCACACAATAGCGGCGGCTTGGGTGTGGCATGTTATCAGCTCTGTAAAACACTAGCAAACAAAGGCGCAGATATTGAATTTGTGCTGCCTTATTCTGCAGAACACTCTGTGGACTTTATGAAGATAACTGCGGCCCACCCTCAAGATATATCTGAAGTTATCAAAAGCGGTATAGCCTACGATAGCTACAAATACATTTACACTGATGGTCACGAGGAGTGGGTGGATATATTCGGTCAACAGCTGGTGTACGAACATGCGGTTGCAAGACTGGTTGAAGCACGCGAGTTTGATGTGATTCACGCCCACGATTGGCTGACCTTCCGCGCCGCTATTCGGGCCAAAGAACGCTTGGGTGCCCCTTTGTTTGTTCATGTGCACTCTGTAGAGCGCGATCGAGCTGGCGGGCAGGACGGTAACCCATTAGTACGTGAGATAGAAGAATTAGCGTTTACTATGGCTGACCGAGTTATTGCCGTAAGTGAACTTACCAAAAAGGCCATCGTGGTCGACTACGGAATACCGCCCGAAAAAATTGATGTTGTCCATAACAGCATTGATGTATCGGACACAGAGCCTTTAGATCCAGACAACGCCTATCATTACTTTGTCAAAATGAAGGAACATGGTTGGCATGTGGTGAGCAACGTTGGTCGTTTGACCATCCAAAAGGGCTTAACTAACCTCATGAGAGCTGCCAAAGAAGTTATTGATCGCGAACCCAAGACACTATTCCTCTTGGTTGGTGCCGGCGAACAATATTACGAACTCATCAACCTTGCGGCTGACCTTGGCATTGGCCAAAATGTTATTTTGACTGGGTTTTTACGAGGTAAACAGTGGCGAGATGCCTTTTCTATTGCCGATTTGTTTGTTCTCCCTTCAATATCAGAGCCGTTTGGACTCACACCTCTAGAAGCAGTAGGCTACGGTACACCTGTTCTGCTGAGCAAGCAATCTGGGGTGTCAGAAATTCTGCAAAATGCCCTCAAAGTAGATTTTTGGGACATAGACGAAATGGCTAACCAAATTGTTGGGGCGCTAAGGAGTGAAAGCCTTCGCCAAGAACTTCACACTAACGCCTACAACGAATACCAAAAGCTTTCTTGGCATGAATCTGCCGAGATGATTCTGAATCTTTATAATTCTCATATGCAAGGTGTACTGGCATGAGTAAACAAGCCATCGTACTCTATCTGCATGTTCACCAACCCTACAGGGTGCGTCACTACACCATTTTTGACACCAGTAAGGAACATAACTACTTCTTTGGCGACCAGGACGAGCGAATGAGCAACCAAAAGATCATGCATAAAGTAGCCGAGAAATCATATATCCCGACAAACAAAAAGTTGCTAGAACTTATGCATCAACATTCCGATTTTAAACTTAGTTTATCAATGAGTGGCACTGTGCTGGAACAGCTCGAAAAGTGGGAGCCAGAAGCCCTTGAGTCATTCAAAAAACTGGCTGAAACTGGTCGGGTGGAGTTTGTTGGCGAAACCTTCCATCACAGCCTGGCCTTTTTTTACTCCAGAAGTGAATTTGATATTCAGGTACGCATGCACAGAGAAAAGATCCAAACTATCTTTGGGCAAACGCCCAAGGTATTTAGAAACACTGAGCTTGCTTACAACAACGAGCTAGCCGAATGGGCTGAAACTGCGGGCTATGATGCAATCTTGGCAGAAGGTTGGGACCCAGTTTTGGGTTGGCGTAGTCCCAATTTTGTATATCGCCCAACTTCTAGCGAAAATATCAAGCTACTTGTCAAAAACTACAAACTAAGCGACGATATAGCATTTCGCTTTGGTGATCAAAACTGGAGCGAGTGGCCGCTAACTGCAGACAAATTTGTGCATTGGCTCAACTCGGTTCCAGATGCTACCAACTTCAACTTATTTATGGACTACGAAACCTTTGGCGAACACCAATGGGGTGAGAGTGGTATCTTTAACTTCCTACACCATTTACCCGAACATTGGCTCAAAGATAACCAACACAGTTTTATGACCCTCAGTGAAGCTGCTGAACATTTTGAACCAAAGGATGAGCTTGACATGCCACAAACTGTAACCTGGGCAGACACGGAGCGTGATCTGAGTGCGTGGCTTGGCAATTCGATGCAACAAACGGCTATACGCGGCATTTACGATCTAGAAGAAAAAATTATCGGGACAAATGACCTGGCATTAATAGAAGACTGGCGGCGCCTGCAGACATCAGACCATTATTATTACATGTGCACCAAGTGGTTTAACGACGGAGATATTCATGCTTATTTCAACCCATACGAAACACCGTATGAGGCCTATATAACATTCATGAATGCCTGGCATGATATAAAATATCGACTGATTGAGAAAGGTGTAGAAGTATGAGTAGAGGGGGTGGGCTATGGCGCGTCCAGTAATGCTTGGAAACGGCTCTCTGACCGTTGGCCTTAATGAACACGGACTGGTTCATGATTTTTACTATCCTTACGTTGGGCTGGATAATCTTACGACCTCCCGTAGCGCCCATCACAGCATTGGCGTGTGGGTAGAGGGTAGTTTTAGCTGGGTGGATGACGGTAATTGGCAGACAAACATAGATTTTGAGGCTGGTGCACTCGTTAGTAATATAACCATGAAAAATGATGGCTTAGGTATCGAACTCACGCTTCATGACTTCGTAGATAATCAGTTCAACGCATTCTGCCGACGCGTAAAGGTCAAAAACTTATTTGATGATACGCGAGAAGTGCGACTATTTATGCACCAGGTGTTTCAAATTTCTCGAGCCGGTAGAGCTGATACAGCCCTGTTTGTGCCTGACGATAACTATATTTTAGATTACAAAGGTCGCTGCAGCTTGCTGATCTACGGAGAAAAAACAGACGGCACTGGTTTTGATCAGTTCGCCGTGGGTAGCTACGGTATAGAGGGCAAAGAGGGCACTTTCCGCGACGCTGAAGACGGTGAACTGTCAGGCAGCACAGTTGAACACGGGGGTGTTGACTCGGTAATTCGCTTTTCCGAACAACTTACGTTTGAACAAAGCTACGAAGTAGATTACTGGATTATTGCCTCTGATTCTCAGTACAACGCCGAGAAAATCCATAATATAATCAAAAAAGACACTCTAGCGTCTAGGCTGGAACAAAATCGAGTGTACTGGGATGAATGGCTCAGCATCGGTGCCAACAAATATCACCATATAGAGCGAAAACACCTTGATAGCCTCAAAAAGTCACTGATGATTATCAAAGTCCATACTGATAAACGAGGTGGCATTATTGCCTCGTGCGATTCCTCCATTTATAACTACGGGCGAGATTATTATAGTTATGTTTGGCCACGCGATGGAGCCTATGCCATGTGGCCACTGATTCGACTCGGTTACAAGGATGAGCCGCGGGCCTTTTTTGAGTTTTGCAGAGATATTCTGACACCTGAGGGCTATTTGATGCACAAATACCAGCCAGATCGTGCCATCGGTAGCACCTGGCACCCTATGCTCCACGGCAAACGCAAAGAATTGGCCATTCAAGAAGATGAGACTGCGGTCGTAATCTTCATGCTTAGTGAATATTATCGCTATAGCCAAGACACGGACTTTGTGCGCAATCTATATGGCACCTTCATTCAACCAGCCGCCAATTTCATGATGAATTTTATCGATGAGCAAACTGACCTCCCGCACGCCTCCTATGATTTGTGGGAAGAAAAATTTCTGACATCTACATATACAACCGCAGTTGTTTACCAGGCGCTTCTGGCTGCCGCTGAGTTTGCTGAAGAGTTTGAATATCCTGATGATGCTGTCAACTGGCGCGAACAAGCCAAAATGATCTTTGAAGCCTCTCAAAAACTATACAACCAGGATCAGAAACGTTATATCAAGGGTTTTTTACTCGATGAGGACCGTAAAAGCTCTGACGACACAACGCTAGACGTTTCAAGCCTATACGGTGTGATCATGTATGGCCTGTACGATGACTCAGGACCTTTACGAGCAACGCTTCAGTCCATTGAGTCAATTCTACTTGATAAATCACCCTCCGGAGGCTCACCACGCTACGAACAGGATCATTACTTTGAAGTTGATTCGCGATTTATGGGTAACCCGTGGTTTGTAACGACGCTTTGGTTGGCTCAATTTTACTTACGGCTCGGTCAAGCCGATAAAACCAGGCATTACATTGACTGGGCACTCAGCAAAGCCTTACCAAGCGGAGCACTATCTGAACAAATCCATCCTGTTGATGGAACACATTTGTCTGTTACACCCCTTGTTTGGAGCCACGCCGAACTTATAAATACAATACTCGATCTAAATTCTACGAAGGAAGAGTAATTACTTCTTAGGTTTTACTTCGTTGCGACCGAGGCTTTTCTTGGTTTCAGAATACCAAACATGTTTTCGTGCTACTGGGTCGTATTTGCGCAGGCGCAGCTTATCAGGGGTGTTCATGGTGTTTTTCTTGGTGTAGTAATGCCGATGTCCGGTTTCTTCGGACACCAATCCTACAATCTTTCGCTTATCACCTTTTTTTGCCATATCCGACGTATATTAACAGATTGAGCTTGTATAATCAAGCCGCAGGGAATCTTATCCTTCGCCAGATGGAAGATAGTCAACGACCACATCAGCAATAGCATACACGCCAAGACCTATTACTGAAGCAACTCCAAGTGATTCATTGTTAGTTGCTACTCCAACAAGCAGTATCGACCCTATTACCGCTGCAGTCACAAACGAAATAACCCTTGGTATTCGCCGCTTCTCCTGTTCGTTAGTATGAGTACTCGCTTTTTCGTTCATAATTGACATCCTGGAGCCGCGACCGGGATTTGAACCCGGGACCCCTTCCTTACCATGGAAGTGCTCTACCACTGAGCTATCGCGGCAAATACTCTAAGATTCTATCAGATAACCCGCGGATAACTGAACCCCTCGTCCGTGAAACGTCCTTGGATATATTCTTGTTTTTGGTCTAACTCGTCCGATTCTTTCAGTTTTTTCTCAAATAGGGGGTAAAACTCCAACATCCTTTCTTCGGAACCTAGCATTATTACACTTGGTACGTTCTGAGGGTTGGCAGGTCCCTGCTTTTGGGGAATATGAAATGTCCGCTGAAATGCATGAAATTGATAACTGGGCCGCATGTCCATTGCATAACTTAGAGCATACTGCCCAACTCGAGTTTCGGGATCCTGCATCGACAGCTCTAGTTTCAACCAGGCAGCCTCAGCACATGTTGCATGTACTGCGAAACTTCCAAAATACTCAACCTCAAGCTTAAACCAGCACGGTTCAACGATAGCATTCACCCGTTCCGACAAGACTTCCTTCTTTCATTACAAGTATAAAGAATGTAAGTGAGCCTGGCTATTGTGTTATATACAAAAAAGGGACCCTATTTTGGGGCCCTTTTCTCACATAGTCTTTATTTCTTACAAGCTACAAAGAGCGTAGGCTGTTACCGTCATGGTCTTGCCATTGCCAAGATTGGCTACAGCTACGCCAATACCCATCCATGAACTTGCAGTCAGTGGGTAAGAAGAAACAGTTGCAACCTTGTCAAATGTTGCGGTCGTAGTAACCAATATGCCTCCACCTAGAACTACTTTTCCAGCAGGACATGTAGCGGTTGCGCTAGTGGTTGTGCCCGCGCTGGCGTTAGCCGCAGAAGTAACTGCAGTACCAATTACGAGGTTAGCGCCAGAAGGGCCAGCCACACCTTGCAGACCCTGGATACCTTGTGCACCTGTTGCGCCAGTATCACCCTTATCACCTTTTTCTCCCTGAATACCCTGGATTCCTTGTGGACCGGTAGGACCCGTGAGGCCGATTGGACCTTGGTCACCCTGAGGACCAGTCAAACCAATTGGGCCTTGAGGACCGACAGGACCTACTGCACCAATATCACCTTGTGGACCCTGAGGACCAGTCAAACCAATGTCGCCTTGAGATCCTTGAGGACCGACCGAGCCAGTTAAACCTGTTGGACCCTGTGGACCTACTGGACCTTGAAGTCCTGTTTCACCTTGAACGCCCTGTAAACCAGTAGGACCCTGGTCACCTTGTGGGCCGGCAACACCAGTTAAACCAACAGAACCCTGTGGGCCTGTAGGACCCTGAATGCCCTGTGGACCATCATTACCCTGCAAACCCTGTACTCCCTGAATACCCTGGGCTCCAGAAGCACCGGTGGCACCAGGATTACCCTGAGGACCTTGGATACCCTGTGGACCATCATTACCCTGCAAACCCTGAACTCCTTGAGGTCCGGTAGAACCAGTGTCACCTTGAGGACCTTGGGCGCCATTTTGCCCAGCTATACCCTGGTCACCTTGAGGACCTTGAGGTCCGGTAGCACCAGTGTCACCGGTATTACCCTGATGGCCCTGTGGGCCAACAGGACCAATTGGACCTTGAAGACCAGGAATGCCTTGAGAGCCTTGGGGACCTGTGTCACCCTGAGGACCTTGTGTCGTAGTAGCAGCTAAGACAGCCGAATTACCTGCATTGTTTGTGCTTCCGTAAGCTGACGGTAAGCTCAATGCCAATACGGCAAACAATGTAAGTGCCACTCCAATTACAAGAGTAGAAAGCTTGGTTGATACTTCTTTTTGCATACAAAACTCCTTTATGGCTACCGAAGACAGCCATATTAATAAATCATTGCCTTACGAGCGCATATATTGTGCTGTAAGTTACCCTTGCGCAGTATTCTACTACCTTTTGGTAGTTTGTCAAGCTTTACACATACAGTAAAATAAATGGCAAGGAGGGTGTTACGCGGAGCCAGCCTAATATTTCAAAATACTTATCCTACCTTGCTCAAATTGCCTTGTTGGGTGGAGTTTACTTTATTACCGCAAAAGCTGGATTGAGTTTATCTCCAGTAAGTGGTTTTGCAACCCTTGTTTGGCCGCCAACTGGCATTGCACTTGCAACTTTGTTTATATTTGGAAAACGTCTATGGCCGGGTGTTTTTCTAGGGGCAGCGTTAGTTAACTTAGTCACGGGAGCATCTCCATTAGTAGCAGTTGGTATAGGGGTGGGAAATACACTTGAGGCAGTTGCAGGTGCCTATATATTGCACAAATTAGATTTTCGAAGACAACTTGACCGAATAAAAGACATCGTTTTACTAGTTATAATAGCTGCTTGTTTATCCACTTTAATTAGCGCAACCATTGGAACTACCAGTCTTTTGATTGGTAACACAATTATATTAAGCAGCTATGGTCACACCTGGCTGGCTTGGTGGATAGGAGACATGCTGGGTGCTATCATTGCAGCGCCTATTATATTTGTTTGGATCAAAAAGTATCATCTAGGGCTCAAACGGAAACAATGGATTGAAGCCATTATCATTTCTGTTACGTTCCTCTCGGTAGCCTTCATCATTTTCGAAGACATCATAACGAAATCTTCCGGTCTGCAAAGTGCCCCGTATCTACTTTTTCCATTTCTTATCTGGGCAACGCTCAGATTTAGTGTTCGGCTAATAGTATTATTCAATGCCACTTTAGCTGCCGTAACCGTCTACGCTGCCATCCACAGTTATGGACCATTTGTGGGCGATACCGTTAGTGATCGACTGTTTTCTTCTCAGCTATTTATTGGTGTTACTGCAGTTACGTTCTTGTTCCTGTCAGCAGCAATGGCTGAGCGCAGACATGCCCAAGCTACGACTATGGAGCTCAATCAAAAGCTAAAACAAGCCCTAGTCCGCAAAACGCGTGAACTCCACCGAGAAAAAGAAATAGAAAAACTCAAAGACGAATTTGTGGCCATTGCCTCACATGAACTAAAAACACCAATTACCACTGTTAAAGCCTTCGCTAACTTGCTAGATAAAAGGCTGAAAGGCAGCAAAGACAAGAATTCTGCTCTGTTAGCTTCTAAAATTGACACACAAGTAGACAAATTAACGCGCCTTGCTGATGAACTGATGGATGTAAGCCGTATCGAATCAGGTAAGCTAGTACTCAAAAAATCAAAGTTTGATATTTACTCCTTGCTCGCAAAGACAATAACTGACCTCCAACACACCGTACCCTCACATCAATTTGTGAACCAAATTAAATCGCTTCCAAAAGTCAGTGGTGACAAAGCCAGAATTGAACAAGTTATCCTTAACCTGCTAGCTAATGCTGTCAAATACTCGCCTGAGGGCACTAAAATCATTATCACTGCTCACACAAACCGTAGAGAACTGACAATTAGTGTACAGGATTTTGGTCCAGGCATTCCTAAGCATGAGCTAACCAAAATTTTTAAACGTTTTTACCGTACGGCTGACAACAGTAAAGATAAGCAGTCTGTTTCGGGTATTGGCCTGGGGCTTTACATCGCTGATGTGATAATAAAGCAGCATAATGGCAAGATATGGGCCAAAAGCACTCTTGGAAAGGGCTCAACTTTTAGCTTTTCCTTAGCCTTAAATTAACGGAGAATTAAAAGTGCTTGCATTGTATGAGATAATCAAAAGAGGGGGATGGTTTGAAACCACCAAACGCTCACGCCAAGATTCTAATCATCGACGATGAAGCCGAAGTTCGAAGTGCCGTCAGACTCACTCTTGAAGAAGAACAAAACGCCAATTATTCCTTTACTGAGGCCTCGAATGTAGCGTCAGGACTCAAAGCTCTCAAAGCCAAAAAGCCAGATGTGGTGATACTCGATTTGCTTATGCCCGGCCCGAGTGGGTACGACTTTATACAAACAATGAAAAAAGACCATTCAATGCCATTGACAAGGATTATTATTTTAACGGCTCATGACAGCATGAAAAATCTTTGGAAAGCCGAAAACACAGGCGTGAACGCCTACCACTTTATGAGCAAACCTTTTGTTGGTGACGATTTGCGAGCCACAGTGCTTGGCTTGGTACTACTATAATTTAGGTTTGAGCTAGTTTACGCCAACCGCCAGCGCGATTATTGGCAATCACTGTCTTAAATAGATCCAGTAAAGCCTCTTCATTTATTTCGTCGTTTTGATAAATCTGAATGGCCCGTGCAGTCTTGTTACCTTGCCCTTGATTGATAATGCCTTGTGGATCCGGTGCAATCGGGTCATAGATAAATATGTTAACATGATCTTTTGTTGCCAAAATTGCGCAGATATTTCCATCCAAAACAAAATATGGCTGGTTGGTGCGCTTAACGGTTTCCTCAACACCAGTGTCAGCAGCACGCACAATCTCTCGAACCTTTTGGCAAATAGACTGCTGCCAATCTGGAAGCGACGCAATGTATAGGTCTATTCGTGAATCATTTTTCGTTGTCATAAGCTAGGTTTGGTGTGGCGTGATCTACAGTGTTAGAACTTTACTTGTTCCCGATTATTGCTCGCTATGAACTAAAAGCTCCAGTTACAGAAAAGTGTCTTATCTATATCAGAGAATATTAACAAAATAAAAACTATTGTAACTACAACAAATACAGTAACTAGTAGTAATTTGTACTTCCAACCTGCGTATTTTACTAAGCCGCCTGTAGCAATTACTGTAGCCAGACTTAAAAAACCAGCCACTATACCAAGTACGGGTTTAGCATTAATAAATACATCTCCGTTGACACAATTAAGCGTTTGGCCGTGAAAGAAGTGTGGAGAAAGTAATATCGTTGCCAATGCTAGAAAAGCTCCAACGAGTGCCAAAAGAAAACTTAATATAGTGTTTACGGTTGATCTCTTGTTAGTACTACTATTTACACGGCTTGTTTGTTTAATTTTTTGTGCTTTTGCCATCGCTATTAAATCATATCACTTAAGGCTTGTTGCAGGGTGATTCACACTATTATAACTTCGTTTATAGCGATAACTCTAACCTAAGTCTTTAAAAAGCCACCCTAACACGATAGCTAGAATAGTAGTAAATAATATGATTAGGGCCAGTTCCACCTCTGCCGCTTTATTTTTCTTTGCAGAGTTGTTGAGTCTTTGAACCTTCTGAATTTCTGTGCTTCGATTATTTCTCTTCATAATTCTGTGGTGCAGTGTGATCTACAGTGTTAGAACTTTACTATTTTAACTTAAAGTAATCCAATACTTTCGAACTTCCATT
>CAZVJS010000023.1:0-10973 GCA_964627365.1 uncultured Candidatus Saccharibacteria bacterium
GTTGAGGCAACAATGGTAGCCGTAATCAAAAACCCTGTCAGCCAAATAAACACCAGTCCAATAGGATGTTTGCGGATTTCAGCCAGTAGTTCCTCGTCATCATCAAATTCAATAAATTTAAAAACTTTTTTTCCAACTGAAGAAAGTTTTGCAACAGCTTCAGCACGGTGCTCGGCTGATTTTGGTGTCTCTTCCATATTGAATAGGATTATACCAGGCTTTGCTGGTCCGTTTGGCTACGAGCCTTTTTTCCCAGGTGCTTGTAGGCTTTGCTGGTGGCTTTTCGGCCACGCGGGGTACGCTCGATAAGCCCAATTTGCAGCAAATACGGCTCATGAAAATCTTCAATAGTAGTGCGTTCCTCGGCTGTGATAGCAGCAAGTGTTTCAACGCCAACTGGACCACCGTTGTAGTTATCAATAATGGCCATCAGAAGCATACGATCAGCTGGGTCCAGGCCCAAGTCATCTATTTCCAGTAGTGCCAAGGCTTGGGTATTGATTTCGGTATCGATGATGCCATCACCGTTAACGTCAGCGTAATCACGTACTCTGCGCAGTAATCGATTAGCAATACGAGGTGTGAGGCGGGCGCGCTGGGCTAGCTCTGCGGCCGCTACGGGGTCAATTTTGATATTGAGTATTTTGGCCGCCCGTTTAATAATCTGTGCAATTTCCTCAGGTGTATAGAATTCTAGCCTATGAATCATGCCAAAGCGGTCACGCAGTGGAGCAGCCAGCGCGCCCGTCCGCGTGGTCGCACCAATTATCGTAAAGTTGGGCAGGTCAAGGCGAAGGCTGCGAGCACTCGGACCTTTACCGAGCATAATATCCAACTTGAAGTCTTCCATGGCACTGTAGAGCACTTCCTCAACACTACGGTGCAAACGATGGATTTCATCAATAAAGAGGATGTCACCGTCTTGTAGGTTGGTCAGTAGGCTAGCGAGGTCACCGCTGCGCTCAATTGCCGGTCCAGAGGTAATCCGAATCTGGGCGCCCATCTCGTTGGCAATGACGCTGGCCATTGTGGTTTTACCAAGTCCCGGTGGTCCATACAGAAGCACATGATCCAGTGGTTCACCACGCTTTTTGGCAGCCGCAATGGCCAGCTGCAAGTTTTTCTTGAGCCGCTCTTGACCGATGTAGTTCGCAAAATCACGTGGTCTGAGAGTTATCTCAATTTCTTCATCAACCGGATCATCACTTGACGTGTTAAGTATTCTTTCGATCATGCCTTTTCCTTTAGGGCCAGTTTGATTCGTTCTTGAGTAGGCAATGCATCATCAACATTTCCCAATGCCTTAGCCGCATCTTGAGCCGTAAAGCCCAGGCTCACCAGCGCTTCAACGGCCTCATCTTGTAAGAGTTTATTGTCGCCTTGCAGTAAACCACTGCTTTCTAGATCAACTCCGAGTAATCCAACCTTGTCTTTCAGGTCCACCACCACTCGTTCGGCCACTCGTTTGCCCACCCCGCTAGCCGCCTGAAGATACTTTACCTCGCCGGCGGCAATGGCTTGTCGCACCGCATCAGCCGTGCCGACGCTCAGGATATTCAGCGCCATGCGCGGCCCCACCCCATTGACTGTTAGCAACAATTCGAATAGCTGTTTCGTGTCCAGATTAATAAAACCAAACAAGTCGTGAGAATTCTCACGGATATGCTCATAAATATAGAGTTTCCCGGGCTGATCAACAGTCAGCTTTCCGTAATCTTCGACAGTCACAAACAGCCCGTAACCAACGCCACCAACATCCAGAACTACCAACTCTGGCAGTTTTTCGCTAACCATCCCACTTATTGTTGCAATCATCAGTATTATTATCTCACAGTCATGCTGAGGCAAATAGCTGCCGCAAGAGCATCAGCACAGTCATCCGGTTTTGGTACTTCTTTGAGTCCCAATATTACGCGTACCATTTCTTGGATTTGTTTTTTATCAGCACGCCCATAACCAGTAAGTGCCTGTTTTATCTGCAAAGGCGTATATTCGTAAATTTTCAGACTACTTTGCATGCCTGCCAGCAAAACCACCCCGCGCGCTTGGGCTACCGTCATCGCAGTCGTCACATTTTGGGCAAAGAACAGCTTTTCTACAGACATGAACTCGGGCTTGGTGGAGGCAATAATATCTGTTAGCTCATCATAAATTGTTTGTAAGCGAACGGCGTCGTCTTCCTTTACAGGAGTACGGATCACCCCGGCATCCACCAGCTGAGCTTTGCCTTTTTTATCAACTTCAATGATCCCAAAACCTAAAATGCCAGTACCCGGATCAATCCCTAAAATTCTCATGGCATGAGTGCCAATAGTTCGGGCCGGGGCATAATGGGAAGCAAGAAATCCAGGTTTCGATAGTAGCGCTTGGTTAGCTTTTCATAACGGGCAGGAGCTAAAGTCTCTTTTTGGGCAAGTGTGTTAGAAAGGTTGAAGCTCGAGTCGGCACATTTTGGTGGTACTGATCGGGGAATACGTTTGATGGCTTGTAGATACTCCTCGTCAGACTGTCCTTTCCAATGGGTCAGAGCTTCGACCGCAAGTATTACTGGTCTTGGAACCCGTTGTTCTATCAAATCCCCTGTGGTTACGGTGGTATCTTCTAGTAAATCATGTAACAACGTGGCTGCAATTGTCATATCATCATATCCCAAACATATAACAATGTTAGCCACAGGTTCCAGATGGGCTTCAAAGTAAGACAGGCCTACACCATTAACTACGTATTCTTGTCCTGCATGCGCTTCATAGGCGATTTCCCTCGCCTGCCCGATAACATTCATGACTGTAATCCATCTGGGATATCAAAGTTTGTGTGCGTAGCAGTTACATCATCCAGATCATCAAGCGCATCCATTAGACGCATAATTTTGCCAGCGGTTGCTTCATCAGAAACTTCCACCGTATTGGTCGGTACGTAGGTAAGTTCGGCCTCAACCACTTCCACCCCAGCTGATTTGAGCTCATCTCGAACTTTAGCTAGATCTTTTGGATCTGTATATATGGCCGACTCATTGTCTTCTTCCTGAACATCATCAGCTCCAGCCTCCAGCGCAGCCATCATAACATCATCACCAGCGCCCTTAACTCGCAACATGCCTTTACGATTGAACAGAAACGCCACTGCGCCCTTTTCGGCTAAGTTGCCACCGTGTTTAGAAAATGCCAAACGTACTTCTGGTAAGGTACGGTTTAGATTGTCTGTGGCACACTCCACAATAATGGCCGTGCCGCCAGGTCCATAACCCTCGTACGTAACCTCGTGAAGAGCGGCTGCAGACTTATCTTTGACGCGCTGAATGGAGCGCTCGATGTTGGCGGTTGGCATGTTGGCAGTCTTGGCTTTTTCGATGGCCATGGCTAACGTCGAATTCATAGTAGGGTCAGTTCCACCTCGCGCTGCAATGGCAATTTGATTACCTAGTTTGGTAAAAACAGCTCCGCGTTTGGCATCAGTCACTGCCTTTTGACGCTTAATAGTACTCCACTTAGAATGTCCAGACACGGCTATCAGACTCCTCTCGCCTTCTCGTTCGTATCTGTTATTATAGCATTTTTGGATCGTGTTTTAAACCATAAAACCATCGTTAAGAAAATAACTACTCCGTAAAGCGACACCATGGCGGAGGCATTAATATGCGGATGGGCTACCGCAAATGGTATACGGCTAAACAGCGCTACAATATCCAGCATATAGGTTAAAAGTAACCGGGCTGGCAAAGCCAACCAACCAGCAATTTGTGGCACTAGCATTCCTCCCATCCCGGCTACAAGTGTTAACAGCATTGCTAGTGGCACTAATGGCACCACTAAAATATTGGCCAGCAACGCCACCACAGAATATTGGCCAAAAATATACATGATCAGGGGCACGGTCATAATCTGGGCTGCCATTGTTTCAATAACAAGTAGCGTAACAAACGATGGCTTTTTGTCTTTATACCAACGTTTGGTCACCAGCGGAGCGACAATTAACACTCCATAGAATGCTAAGAAAGATAAATACCAGCCGATATCTGTCCAAGCATATAGCGGATACCAACCCGCCGTAAATGCCGCAGCCAAAAGTATCAATAGCAGTGGCCTGATTTGCCGACCATAGTACCAAGACACCAGACCAAGCACACTAACCAAAGCGGCCCGTACAATTGAGGCACTTAACCCAGTAAATAGCAGGAATAGTCCAATCAGCAACAGCGAACATACCATGTTCTGATACTTAGAACGTTTTTTGAGCACCTGACTGACTGCCAGCACGATAATTGTCAGGTTATAGCCCGAGACTGCCACAACATGCGTCAACCCCACTGCCGACAGCTGGTTTGTGACGCTCTCTGGTAATGTGCTGCGCTGACCAATGAGTAAACCAAGGGAAAAAGAGGCTAGTGGCTCCGGTAAAGCCGATTGCATACCCGCTTCAAACTGACGCTTGATGGATTGCACTCTTGAATGGTCGGGCTCCAAAACCGCAATTTGGGCAAAACTAATACCGGCTTGTTTTGATCCACGGGTTAGATATAGCCTTCCCTCTAGCTGAACTTTGTCGCCTTTATAGACCATCGGCACACCAAAGCCCTTTACACTGACTTTGCCAACCAAGTGCATTTGAACCGGATCAGTAATTTGTAAGTTTGAAACATCGAACGACAGCTGAGACTTATCACCGTACACCGCGTCCGTATCGGCAACGCCAATCATTATTACTGCCCGATTTTTTAGATCTTGGTAAGGCTGCAATTTCAGCATATAGACTGAGCCACGCCACCACCCAAACACCAGCCCACAAAACACAATGGACACAAGCGTTAGATAGCTTTTCTTTCGAGCGGTGATGGCTACAAAAAATACGATACAAATTACCAACCCGCTTGGGGCAATGGTTTTAAGGCGCGCTAGCCCCAGGCCTGCCAAAAATGCCGCGAGACCATACATAATAAGTGTAGTGCGCCAAAACTTCTTGCGTCGACCCATATGCCGATAATAACAAGCCTACGAGAACCAAAAATGAATATTAGATTAAATCTTTAGAGTCCGGCGGACTTGCGGTAATAGTCATTGTACTGTTGCTCCAAACGACGCCGAGTAATCAATCTGGTAATCAACAAGAAACCAAACCCTACGCCCACAAGAATTACTAGACCAATAAGCAATTTTATCCAGATAGGCGTGTGACTCAATTTAGCCATAACCACAAAGCTGTTGCCGTTCTGTAAGATGAAATTATCGGTGTTATCTTTTTTGTTATGGGTAAATTTAGCAATCTTGCTCCAGTTATTGTTGCCAGTACTCTTTACGTAATAGGCGCGGGTTTTATATTTCTTGTAATCTTTGGTGCTAACACTAACTGATAGTGGCTTTTCGAAACTGCTGATAACAACGTTATCATCGCCCTTACAAATAATGTTATAGGGTCCGCCAATTTGAATGTAGTTCTTAACACTTGGTCCAGTGCCAATTTGTGAGTCAAGTTGCACCGAGCACACTGCATCGGTTTTGAGTGACCCGGCTGGTATTTCAACACCAACTGTATTGTCATCAGAATGCAAGCTAATCGATTTATCGGGGCCAGCATTAGGCTGGAAACTACTGGCCAATATTTGTGTATTGGCAGCTTCGGACACATTGCCAGTAGTGTCGATAGCAGAAACGCGGTATTCATATTTAGTGTCAAACTTGGTCTGGTAGTCAAAGTAATTGGTATCTTTTAAAGACGAGGTAAGTGTTTCCCACGTCTGGCTATCATCGCTGGAACGTTCTAACTTATAACCAGCCACCGCAACATCGTCAGTTGAGGCAGTCCAATTGAGTTGAACTCCCGGGTCATCCGGATTTGAACTGGCCGTAAAATCAGTTGGTTTTGTGGGAGGAGAAGTGTCCACTTTTATGCTTCCACTTGGTATGGAACTACCACTACCCTGCACAATTATCTTTGATTTCGTGGGTGTTGATCCTGATGAAGAGCTAGGAGTAGGTGTTGGGGTTGGACTAGGTGATGGAGTGGGAGTAGGTGTCGGGGTTGGAGCCGGGGGTACATAGGTAAAATCTATCCCGTGCAGGTCGAGACTTTGAACCCAAAGCGCCCCTTTATTGACCGTTACACGATACTGCAAATTGGTGAATTGCTTACCGTTTGGCAACGTATTGGTTGTAATGCAATACGGATAATAACCGTAAGCGGTGTTGTCTTTATACTGTGATGATAAAGTTGCCGTTACACTTTTTATAACTTCAGCGCCACCATTATTGGTAATGGCAAATGATACGTTGGCTGCTGCCGCGCTGCCGTAAGTGTATTGGCCAATGTCCCGCACTCGAAAACAAGCTTGTATAGTTTGTGTGCCGTTAGTGTAATAGGTAAATGTGGCGCCCGGTCCCACCCATAGCAACTGTGGATAGGCCGTATTCACGCTGTTATAGAGAACAGTGCTATTTACCTCCTGCGTAAAGCCACTATTAGCTGCAGGATGTTGAAAATAAGAGCTGGTGGCAGTAAACGTGGTTGCCAATCTAGGGTCAGTGGCGGCAAAACTTCTAAATAACACATAGCCACCGACTGCACCAAAGAGCAATACAAACACCAGCAGTGATTTTTTGCTAAAGCTCTTGGCTGGACGAACTTGAGTTCGTGATTTTTTTGCTTTTTTCATTGTTTAATGTATCTATATACTACCATTTCTTGGGGTCATGCTCAATTATACGACTGGCTCTGAACAGATAATTACGCTATCGTATCTACAGAATGCATAAACTACAGTTAGCAGATATTGCAGGCATGAAGGGCAATGGCTCCAGTACACGTGGTGTCTTGAAATGTTTATTAGATAAAGGTGCCGATGTTTACTTATTGCAGGAGGGGCCTGGTTCTCCGCCAGAACGCTTTTTCTTGGTCAAATATGACAACCTGCAAATACCCTTGCGCACATACAAACTCAACTTTTACTCAGTTCTCAATTCACATTTGGCAGTTAAAATTACTTCCAACAAACAAACTAGCGCTTCGGTACTTCAGGCTTATGGAGTACCAACCCCACAGACATTACTGTACGAAGATTCCGCTCAAGCAGAGAGTTTTCTGGCGCAACATAGTACTTGTGTAGTAAAGCCTCGTCAGGGCTCACACGGCGAAGGCATTACCATGGGCGTTAAGGACGTTGCGGGTCTTCACGCAGCTGTCACTACTGCACAGGAAATTTCGTCTGAAGTACTCATTCAACCGCAAGTGACGGGCGAGGATTTTCGGTTGCTTTTTATTAACTATAAATTTGTCGCGGCTGTAAAAAGATTGCCGGCATTTACAACCGGAGATGGCAAAAACACTGTTCGCCAGCTCGTAGAATCATCAAACCAAAAAATCTCAGAGCTTTGGAAAGACATCCTTGCTGGCAAGCAAGATGCCGACAGTACCCGTGGTTCAATTTCCAAAACACCACTTGAAGAAATAGTTGCTAGTCACGGTGAGGAATTTCTAAATTCGGTTCCAGCCGTCGGAGAGCAAGTAACTCTAGTAGATAAGGCAAATGTAAGCCTTGGCGGTCAAACAGTAGATGTAACTGATAGTGTTAATCATGAACTAGCCCGGCAACTTACAAACATGCTGGAAACCCTCGGATTACCATTGTGTGGTGTAGACGTCTTATCAAGTGACATAGGTAACGACCCTGACAAAGGCAAATCCATGTTTATTGAACTAAATGCTTCCCCCGGCTTGCGCTTGCATGAATTGCCGTCACAAGGTACCCCAAGGCCAGTGTACAAAATGGTAGCCGACGCTCTAGTAGATTATTACAGTAACCCCAGGTAGAAATATTTAGTGTGCTAACTGTCGCGTAAACGAATCACCCACATTGGAACGTAAAATAACAAGCAAGATAATACTGACAGCTAGTATGAGAAGTAATAGGAGTGTTTTCTTTTTATCGCTCATAAGGTTTGCTCCAGAGCTGCCGTAATTACCAACCTGTCTTTGGCTGACCATAGAGGAGTGCAGGTATAGATTGTCAGCCGCTTATCTGAAGTTGCGTTTTCGATGTCTACCCTAGAAGCCGGAACGGTTTGAGTTGCCGTCACGTCAAATTTGTATCTGACTCCTTTCCAAACCATTATAATCACGTCTCCTTTTTGCATCTTATCGAGATTATAAAAAATCGACGGTCCGTCATATGTAAAACGGTGCCCTACTAATACGGTGTTACTTCCTAAATTAGGCGTACTAGAGTTGGGACGCCGCCATACACCTTTGTTTACCAGGTATGGACTTTCGCCATCTAAAATCGGGGTATCTAGACGCAATCGAGGAATTACTAAGTGATCTTTTGACGTATCAATAGATAAGATCTGGGCAGGTTGGGACGAGTCAAGTGGCTTGGTGGTATGGATTTTTACCTGGTATGCAGCGGCAGGCAGCAAAGGAAACAATATTATGTAGGCATTCACAAAAAAGATAAGTACTAATAAACATAGGTTTATCTTTTTTACGTGGTTTTCATATAGATTTTTAACCCAGCTCACTCAAGTATGGTAGCCGATTTCAAGAAATTACCAAAAGATGTCAAATTGCCGATTATCCACAAGTGACACACCCCGTACTTGCATAAGCGTAAAGAAAAGAGTATACATTAGGTAAACCTAGTGTTCGACACGTGGGAAAAGGTGTCATGAAAAAAATACAAATCAGAATAAAACTAATCTTAGTTGCTTTTTTATTCTTGCTAACTACTGTCATTTCGGGCGTTGGCCTGGCTTACGCAAATGCCGGTAACCCGCCTGGCAATAATGGCACCATCAAAATGGATGGTTCTGACCTAGACAGTAACGCCAAAGATAATGATCCGCATTTGGCCTGTAACTTAACCGTTCAGTGGTTTGGTTTTGACGTCGGTTCACGAACATCAACCGTGGAATTCGTTACCCAGCCCCCAACCCCAACCGGTAGTGAAAACTTGCTGCTCACTAAAGACTCCACTTTCACGGGTCAAGGTAGCGGCAATATCATGGACTATAGTGAGACCTACAACCTCAGTTCTCAGTTGAGTGGCTACACACCACAAGCTCAGCAGGGTTATCACATAAAAGTCACCGTAGCAACCGACGGCTCTCAAGGCAACGACACCAAATCAAAAGTTTTCTGGATTGAACCTTGTGTAACAGCAGTTTCGCCAGATTTCACTATTCCATCGTGCCAAGTACAAAGCAAAACCGTGACACCTCCTAATATTACAGGTGTTGTCTGGGATCCCAGTGGTCCAACTGTCTTGAACAGCGGTAACCCTACTGTAACCTACAACGCTGCGCCGGCACCGGGTTACGCATTTCCTGATGGTACAAAAACCAGTTGGACGTTCAATTATGTGGCACCCCTAAATTGTGGTGAAGTAATTGGTGAAAATGTCGAAAATATAGAGGTCGTAGGAGACCCATCATTTACCGATGCTACCTGCAAGACCGATGGTTCATATACTGTTGTTGCCCAAGAAGGCGTGATCTATAAAGACGGTGACGGTAATGTGATCAATCCTGGCACGTACCAAGCTCCAAATGGCACCACTATAAAAATTTATGCCTACCCTGACCAAGGTTTTATATTTGATGAGAATGCCCAAACTTTGTGGACACACACATTTAATGCGCCAAGCTGTGGTCAAGTGCTTGGTGAAAGTACCGAAACTGGTGGCACCACTAGTACTGGTGGAGACCCCCAAGTGCTTGCCGCCTCAACCACACTCACTAATACTGGTGTGTCCCCGGCACCACTCACCCTGCTTGCCTCTCTGCTTATTATGCTCGGTGTCGGTATATATAGCATTCACCCTCGTAAAACAGTCAAGAAACAAATCGAAGTACACTTTCTATAAAGCTACCACGCAAAAAGCCCAGCGAATCTGTCACAACACTGACATAACCAAATTTGTACTGCCTAAAGGCTACGGATTACCACTGATAAACTGGTGCGGATTTGCGGCCTGGCCATTTACTCTAATTTCAAAATGAAGATGCACCCCCGTTGAGACCCCCGTGGTACCCTCAAATCCAAGTGCAGTATTTGTGTCAACCTCTTGCCCAACACTAATGGTTATAGAAGCCAAGTGGCCGTAGACTGAGGTTACTCCGTTGCCATGGTCAACAACTACATGATTGCCCAGACCACCACTGTGTTCTGTAGCAATCACGCGACCGTGTCTGAAAGCATAAATTCGAGTCACCCCAGAGGGACGCTGATCGGTAATGTCCAGACCCGTATGGACAGCTTGATATGGAAGTTCTGGAACCCCGAATTCAGTGGTGATAATGCCGTGCAAGGGCCAGCGTACAGCCGGATTAGCTGGTGTATTGGTCGAGGTAGCCACTGCATTAGTCGTAGCGGGAAGTGCCTGTTTAGCTGCGGCTAAGGCCGGCGAATTGGGATCAATAATAGGCACAGGATTATGGTCGGCTGGTTTAATAATAGAACTCACCACGCGTGTATTTGAAATTGATTTAAAAACATTACTGGGAATTCGGATGATGAAGGAAGCGGTATTAACCATTGTACCGGCTATAAAAGAGAGTGTAGTGCCAGTACCACGAGCAATAAATACAACCCCTACCAGTCCACCATGACCGATGGTACGGCCACTCGCTGCTGCGACCGAAGTTGTTGTGTGTAAACTTTTAGCAGCCGTCTCCCCAGCTGAGCTCATAGCTACCCCCAACCTTTGTCCTGCTGTAGCCATTCCGCTTGCAATAACATTTGGGCTCTCTAGGTATGAACTTTGCTCAGACGATTCGGCATTGGCTGTCTGAAAGCCCGTCAACACGACTCCGAGTAGCAAAATTCCGAAGGCTATTACTAATACGCCCACAAAAATATATCTTAATTTCTCAACCAGGGTATCCATAGGCTACGTAATTAGACCTCCGCCATGTAATTTGGCATGTTAGCGATAAAATTATACGCCACACCAGAGGTAAATGCATCCATAAGCAAAAACACTTCAT
>CAZVJS010000024.1:0-4325 GCA_964627365.1 uncultured Candidatus Saccharibacteria bacterium
CACGACGAAGAAGGCTTACACTTGCCAGTTAAAACTATCAAGTTCAACCGCTGCCCAGCAGTTGCACCTTTGAGCGTATTAGACGAGGCAAGTCAAAAACGCCTCAATCTGGACATGAAAACCATTGAAGCCAACCAAAAACTGCTCAATCAAAACCCAGACTTTGTGAATAACATACTTGAGGCCCAGAAAATACTCGAAAAACAAACTCAGACTCGTTTTTTGAGTGAAGAGCGAGATGTTGATGCCCAATTGTATGACAATTTTGTTGGCGACCAGGACAAGCGAGTTATGAACAAAGTAGTCTCGTCCAAGCCCGACGAACTGGCGAATTTGGCAGCCAACTTTCAAGATATGCGCTTGAAGGTGCTCATGCCGCTATATAAAGCTCGAAATTTTCCAAGCAGCCTGAGCGCGGACGAAAAAACCAAATGGGAACAGTTTTGTTTTGAGAAGCTGTTTGCTGGCGAAGAAAAGAGTCGAGCTGCCAACTATCTACAGAGGATAGAAGAACTAAGAAATCTAGAAGGTACCACCAAAAATCAGCAACACCTGCTCACTGATCTTGAACTGTATGTACAGAGCCTTATGCCAACGGCTTATTAGAAGTCTTTTTACGGGGGATATTAATCTGAGAGTTGAGGAGGTTTTGAACTTGCTGGTAATGAAGAGCAATGTAGAGCACCGAGCTAACGACTGCAACAAATATAACCAACCAGCCGAAGGTTAGTTGTATATGAGTACCGGGAACAAATCCCAAAACGATGAATTGCAGCATTTCCGCACCTCTTATTTGAAAGATACTCTACTCTCGAGTTGAGGGATTGTCAATATTATTTTAATGCTTATGCTGTTTTGATGACACTCACGGCATAGGGTACCATGTGGTTATGCACGAAAAGCCTTTCAGTAAAGAGTTAGAAGACTGGCTGAAGTCCAGCAAAACCAAAACCTTGGCTCAACTTAGTAGTGTTTTTGCTGAGCGTAGCTTTGCAATAATCATCTTACTTCTCTTGGCTATCCCAGCTACACCGTTGCCCACAGGTGGTCTCACACACATTTTTGAAGTAATCGCAGCCATTTTGGCATTAGAGATGATAGCGGGCCGTAAAACCATTTGGCTTCCAAAAAAATGGAAAAACCGGCAATTAGGAAGCCTACTGGAAGACAAAGCAGTACCATTCATCATTCGTAGAATTCGTTGGTTTGAAAAACTGTCGCGGCCACGCTTTACCCGCATAGTGAATCACAGACTATTTTCGAGACTAGCGGGAGTGGTGCTATTGCTTTTTAGCCTAGCCGCCTTCTTCGCTCCACCATTTTCTGGTCTTGATACATTGCCAGCTTTGGGGGCGGTTATTGTGTCACTGTCTCTGTTACTGGGCGACATGGTTATCTTCATAATTGGCTGTTTTGTGGGAGCTGGGGGGATTGCACTGATCTTTGTGTTGGGCGAAGCTGCCCTGACCACAATTAGGCATTTTTTCTAAAATAGGCCTACATACTAGAATTTTCCTCTGTAAAAGTGTATAATTGTTTGACTTCATGAGCGACAATATTGTAGTTAAAGGTGCCCGCGAACATAACCTCAAGGACGTAGACGTTACGATTCCACGAGGTAAATTAGTAGTTATTACGGGCCTATCAGGTTCAGGAAAATCGAGCCTGGCCTTTGATACCATTTACGCCGAAGGTCAGCGCCGCTATGTTGAGTCTCTGAGCTCCTACGCCCGCCAGTTCTTGGGTCTTATGGAAAAGCCAGACGTTGACCAGATAGATGGCCTCAGTCCGGCCATTAGCATTGACCAAAAGTCTACCAGCCGAAACCCCCGTTCCACGGTGGCTACAGTCACCGAAATTTATGACTACATGCGCCTACTATTTGCTCGTATTGGGGTGCCTCACTGCCCAATTTGTGGTAAGCCAGTCAATCGCCAAACCTCCAATGCCATAGTGGATCAAATTACAGCTTTGCCGGCAGAAGCTAAGTTGATGATCCTTGCCCCCGTTGTGATAGACAAAAAAGGTGCCTTCGAACACATTCCTGAACAATACATGCGGGCCGGTTTTGCTCGCGCGCGCATAGATGGCGTTGTTTACGCATTGGATGAATTCCCTGAACTCGACAAAAACTATAAGCACACCATAGAGATCGTAATTGACCGTTTGGTCAACAACGAAGACAGCCGGGGTCGTCTGGTGCAATCGGTTGAACAAGCCCTAGATATTGCCGACGGCAAGGTTTGGGTGCTCAATGCCGATACAAAAGAAGTTTCTACTTACAGCCTTATGTATGCCTGCGTAGACCATCCAGATGTAGCCATTCCTGAGCTTGAGCCACGAACCTTTAGTTTTAACAGCCCACACGGAGCCTGTCCGGTTTGTACCGGTCTGGGTTCTCGTCTGGAGGTAGATCCAGAGCTAGTTATTCCCAATGGTCGGCTAACTATCGCCGAGGGCGCGATTCGTCCGTTTAACCGCATTAACACCGATGCCTGGTACATGAAAAAACTTCAGGCGGTGGGTGAACGCCATGGTTTTAGCTTGCAGGTACCAACCAGCGAGCTAACGCCTGATCAGATGAAGATCATTATGTACGGTACAGGAGATGATACATACCGAGTTAGCCTGGGTCTTGGTCGCACGTTTTCAACTACTTACGAAGGTGTGGTGCCAAATCTTGAGCGCCGTCACAAAGAAACCGAGAGCGACTTTATCCGCCGTGATATCGAACGTTTTATGCAAGAAAAACCATGTCACGCTTGCAAAGGTCTGCGGCTCAAACCAGAAGTTTTGGCTGTAACCGTGGCCGACAAGTCCATTATGGATATCTGTACGTTGTCTATCGATGATGCTATGAAGTTTTTTACAGACGTTAAGCTTAGTCCCAAGGATCAACACATTGCCGAACAAATTCTCAAAGAAATCCGTGCCCGGCTGAAATTTTTACAGGACGTAGGACTCAATTATCTAAACTTGCTACGGAGTGCAGTGACATTATCTGGTGGGGAAGCCCAGCGAATACGCTTGGCCACCCAAATTGGCTCAGGACTGATGGGTGTCTTGTATGTTCTAGACGAGCCATCAATTGGTTTACATCAGCGCGATAACGCTCGGCTTATTAGTACACTCAAGAATCTGCGAGATCTTGGTAATACCGTAATTGTGGTTGAACACGATGAAGAAACTATCCGTACTGCCGACTATTTGTTGGATATTGGGCCGGGTGCCGGTATTCACGGTGGTGAGATTGTAGCCCGTGGTACCCCAGCCGAAGTTGCCAAGACCAAGCAAAGTATCACTGGCCAATATTTACGTGGTGAGAAAAAGATTGCAGTTCCTAAGAAGCGTCGGTCAAGCAACGGGAAATCACTACTAATTAAAGGTGCCCGCGAAAACAACCTGCAGAATCTTGACGTAGAAATCCCACTTGGCCAATTGGTTGTGGTGAGTGGTGTGTCTGGTTCAGGCAAGTCCAGTCTGATTAATGACATTGTAGCCAAAGAACTTTCGGCCCGTTTGCATCGGGCCAACGCTGTGCCAGGCAAGCATGATGAAATCCAAGGAATTAAGCATCTGGACAAGGCTATTATTATTGACCAGTCACCAATTGGCCGCACACCACGTTCTAACCCGGCCACATACACCGGTTTGTTTACACCCATACGCGAACTGTTCTCCTCCACTCCAGAGGCCAAAATTCGCGGCTATAGCCCGGGCCGGTTTAGTTTCAACGTGCGGGGCGGTCGCTGCGAAAACTGTTCAGGTGATGGCATTATCAAGATAGAGATGCATTTTTTGCCTGATGTCTACGTACCGTGTGAAGTTTGTCATGGCAAACGCTACAACCGCGAAGCGCTAGAAATTCATTACAAAGGCAAAGCTATTAGTGATGTGTTAGAGATGACCTGTGAACAAGCTCTGGAATTTTTCCAAAACATTCCGGCCATTGCTCGCAAATTACAAACGCTGGTCGACGTCGGCCTTGGATACATTGCGCTCGGGCAGCCAGCTACCACCCTGAGCGGTGGTGAGGCCCAGCGTATCAAACTGGCTAGTGAACTATCACGCCGTCCCACCGGACGAACTTTGTACATCCTCGACGAGCCAACCACTGGCCTTCATATGGCCGACGTCGACAAGCTCCTTGGTGTCTTACATGCGCTCGTAGATGCTGGCAACAGCATGATTGTTATTGAGCACAACCTGGATGTCATTAAGTCTGCCGATTATATCATCGATATGGGACCAGAGGGCGGAGCCGCTGGGGGCACCATAGTAGCCACTGGTACCCCAGAAAAAATAGCCAAATCACCCAAGTCCTA
>CAZVJS010000024.1:4425-10920 GCA_964627365.1 uncultured Candidatus Saccharibacteria bacterium
TATCGCCAGTAACTCCGGCAATGGCAACTTGCCTTGAGCCGCAAAGAATCCAGCGGTAAACAACAATGTGTCGCCAGGCAGAAAAAATCCAACCAAAAGTCCGGTCTCGGCGAATACAATAAAGGCAATAAGTAGTAATCCGCCGCTTTCAATCAGGTGCGATACATCGAACATCATGTTCTAGCCTAACACACTTATGCTGGCAATAACGCCTGGATTTTGCTATAATTTTGGGGAATTTAAGGAGTAAAATGAGCGACAACATCGCATTAGCTGTACAAGAGCGCAAAGTATTAGGTAAAGCCGTCAAGCAACTGAGGCGAGATGGCTACATTCCAGCCGTCATTCACGACCATGGCCAACCATCAAAAATTGTCATGGCTCCTTCTATTGACCTGGTGAAAGCCTATCAGCAAGCTGGCAAACACCACCCTTTATCAATTAGCCTGGGCAAAGATACTTACATGGCGCTGATCAAAGATGTAGATTTTGAGCCCAAAAAGCACCAATTACGTCACGTGGTATTTAACGCCATAAAGCAAGACGAAAAAGTAGAAACAGAGGTACCGGTTCACCTAGATGGCGAAATCCCAGCCGAAAAAGTTGGGCTACTGGTTATCACGCAACTCGATGCGGTTACTATCGAAGCACTGCCAAAAGATTTGGTCGACGAACTTAAGATTGATGCTACTGGCCTTATAGAAATTGGCGACAAGATAACAGTTGCCGATATTGAAATGCCTGTCGGTGTCACTATTCTGACCGAACCAGAACACACTATAGCTACTGTATACGAGCCAAGTGCCTTAGCTGCTGCTAATGACGCTGCTGGCGGTGCTGCCGAAGAAGAAGCTCCAGCCGAAGGCGAAGCCCCAGAAGGTGAAGAAGCTCCAGCCGAAGGCGAAGCCCCGACTGAATCCAAAGAAGAATAAGCTAGTCTTCTAAGAATCCGCCCGATTGGTGAGCCCAAAGCTGAGCGTAGATACCCTTTTTACCAATGAGTTCTTTGTGGCTACCTTCTTCAACTATCTTGCCATTTTCAAGCACCAGAATGCGATCCATCTTCTGAATAGTACTTAAGCGGTGGGCAATTACGATGGCTGTACGACCTTCCATAAGCTTCCAAAGCGCGTCTTGAATTAGCACCTCGGACTCTGAGTCCAGTGCACTGGTGGCTTCATCAAGTACAAGGATGGGAGCGTTTTTGAGCATAGCTCGGGCGATGGCAACTCGCTGGCGTTGCCCACCACTCAGTTTCACACCTCGTTCACCAACCAAGGTTTCATAACCCTGCGGCAATAAATCAATAAACTCAGTTGCATGGGAAAGCTTAGCAACTTTTTCAATACTAGCCTGATTGGCTTCCGGTTTTCCGTAGCCAATATTTTCAGCTATTGTTCGGTGAAACAATAACGGTTCTTGAGGTACGTAGGCGATGTTTTCGTGCAAATCATCCTGGGTAATATTTGCAATATTCTGGCCACTAATCTCAATAGCGCCACCATCTATATCACTAAAGCGAAGCAATATACGTGTAAAGGTGGTTTTGCCTGAACCAGAGTGTCCAACCAGACCAATTTTTTCACCGTGTTTTATCTTGACCGAAAGGTCATTGAACAAAGCATCGTCCGACCCGCTGTGAGTGAAATCAACATTCTTGAACTCGATGTCGCCATTTGCTATGTGTACTTTTTCAGGCTGGACAGGATCACGCACCTCAGGAATTTGATGCAGGATGCCGACCATATCAGCACCATCGCCAAAAGTCCGGTTGTAGTTGCGCAAACTGTTGTTGCTGAAGTTGAACAGATCGCCGGCAATTCCGCTTGTGAAGCTGAAAATCAGGAACACTGTAGCCAAATTCGCGTCGAACACAAGTACGGAAACCACTGCCAGCAGCAATGCTAACCACGACATGACCCGACTTGAAGTAGCCAGCACGTTCATCTGAACTTGGTGCATGGCAGAAAAGGCCTGCAGTCTGTTTTGGGTATTAGTGGTGGCTTTATGGAAGCGCTGCCTTTCAAACGTACCGCGCGCAAAACTCTTGATTGCCATGATATTAGTAATAGCATCAGCCAGGTAGCCTGTCTGCTTGCTTTCGGCTGCAGCGTGTTTAGCGCTTATTCGCCGGACAGGACGAGAAACCAGAAGGGCAAGAGTCAGGAACAATATGGCAGCAATGATCAATACAACCACATACTGCGGAGATCTCGGCCACAAGACAATGCTGGCAATAATGATGCCGATAAACATAGGGTAGGCTTGGAAAATCGTGGTGTCGGCTACTCGTCCATAGCCGCCCAACAGCTTGTTGTTGGCTGAAACTAGTGAACCGCCAAAATTATTGGCATGAAAGTCGGCGCTTTGTTCGACCATGTGGCTAAACACCTCTTCGGCAATATCTTGCTGCGCGTTCCACTCCAGCCGCCAAACAAAATAGTCTACGATTCGCCATGAAAATGTGCCGACGAACAGGACAATAAAATATAGGACTAGAACAGGTCCAAAACTGCCCCAGATATCATGCGGCGTATATTGGTGCGCACTCAAACGACCCAGCACATAAGCCAGAATGAGAGTTGGCAAAAAAGAATTGAGGAAAACGGCAAAGGGCACTGTCAAAACTATCCCGTAGAAATGCCTAGGGTATTTACGTGCCTTCTTCCAATAGTAGGCCGCCACCGGATTTATATTAAGTCGTTTTTTCATAGGTACAGCCTCCTGCTGTCCTTATTGGGTTTGTAGAATATTAAGTAAAAGTTTTGGTTTTGGAGCAGTGGCTAAGAGACAACTGCCACAGGGGCGGCTGTCTTATAACCACGAGTAAATTTGATTGTATTCATTGCTAACACCGCCCTTTCCTTTAGTTGATAAACAATAGCGTATATTGTACACCATCGTCCGGAGATGACAAAACAGATGTGAATTGGTAGACTCTATCTGATGCAAAAGGTGATTCTGTATTATAAGTTTGTCCCCGTAAAGGACCCGGACATGGTTATGCGTTGGCAGCGTGAGCTGTGTGAGCGCCTGAACTTAAAAGGCCGGGTTATCTTAAGCCCACACGGTATCAATGGAACACTAGGCGGCGACATAGACGACCTGCGCCGCTACAAACGCGAAATGAATAAATCAGTCGTCTTCAAAGGTATAACTTACAAATGGAGCAGTGGCTCACGCGAAGATTTTCCAAAACTTGCTATCAAAGTTCGCGACGAACTAGTAACCTTTAAAGCCGCAGATGAAATTGAGGTAAACGAGCAGGGAATAGTGGGCGGCGGCAAACATCTTAAGCCCGAGCAGCTACATAAATTGGCTCAAGAAAAAGATGTAGTGTTTTTTGATGGGCGTAACGCTTACGAAGCCCAAGTTGGTAAGTTCAAAGACGCTGTTATACCAAGTACCGAAACCACTCGTGATTTCATCAAAGAAATTGAAGATCCAAAATACGATAAGCTCAAAGATAAGCCAGTTGTAACTTATTGCACCGGCGGGGTTCGTTGCGAGGTACTAAGCATGCTAATGAAAAAACGTGGCTTCAAGGAAGTCTATCAAATGGATGGCGGCATCGTAAAATACGGCGAAAAGTATGGAGACGATGGTCTGTGGGAAGGCTCATTGTACATTTTTGATCAACGCATGAACCACCGTTTTTCCGACAAGTCCAAAGACATTGGTATCTGTGTGCACTGTGGAGCAAAGACCAGCAATTACGAAAATTGTACCGACAAAAGTTGCAACAAATTAGTTTTGATTTGTGACCAATGTCGCGGTGATTCTTTGTTTTGCGACGTGCATGCTGCCGTCCTCATACCCGCAACCGATGGTCAATAAACCATCATGCTTCTAGGTTAGTTCGCTTAGCCATCAGATGATACATGTATCTATCAAGTCCGCCGTAATCATCCATATTCATGATCTGCCCGTCTTGAACGATATAAATCGCGTCCATTTGTCTGAGTAGTGACATTTGGTGGGTTGCGATCAAAACTGTTTTTCCTTGCATAAGTTGGGTTATAGCGGACAGAATTTTTGTTTCGGAATTGGGATCTTGAGCAGAGGTTGGCTCATCAAGTATTAGTATGGGAGCGTTTTTCAAAAATGCCCTGGCAATAGCAATGCGTTGTTTTTGCCCGCCACTCAAACTATCCCCCATATCACCCACTTTTGATTCAAATTTATCGGGCAATTTGTCTATAAATTCAAAGGCATTGGCTGCTCGGGCCGCATTAACAACGTCATTCATGTCGTGCAGAGTAGGCTTGGCAAAAGCGATATTTTCGTGGATTGTGCCGGAAAACAAACCTGGCTCTTGGCCCACAAAAGCCACCTGATCTCGTAAATTTTGAAGATTTATGGTTCGGATCTCGTGACCATCCAAATAGATAAAACCACTGTCAGGCTGGATAAATCGTGGCAATAGGCTTAAAACGGTTGATTTACCACTTCCGCTTGGTCCGATAAATGCAACTTTTTGTCCGGGCTTTACCTCGAAGTTTACTCCGCCCAGTACTGTCTGGTTTTTGTATCTCAGGGTAGTATTATTAAATATTATGTGGCCATTTACTTGGTTGAGTAGTATGCCTCCATCGGGGGGTGATTGTATTGTGTCCGAGCTGGCGTTTATGACCGAAAACACTCTTCTTGCGCCTGCGCGCAGCGTTCTATAGCTCCCCACATTGGAAACCACTTCTTGCAATGGGTTAAAGAAATAATTCATGTAGCTGATAAAAATTATGAGTTCACCGGTGGTAATATTGCCATTAAAAACGCTGTAACCACCAATCAGCAGAACAGCTGATATCGCTGCACCAGTAAAGAGATTGTTGGCAAACTCAAAACTTCCAGCAAATATACTCAGCTTAAGGCTAAGCCGCATCCTTTCCTTGACCTTCGCTTGGTAGTTGTCGGTCTGTACGGCCTCGCGATTGAAAGCCTGCACAACTTCGATATTATCAATAGCCTCAGAACTATAGTCGTAGATTTCACTACTGCTCGATTCGACACTGGTAGAGGTAGTCTCTATACGAGGGGTAAAGAATTTGATCGAAAAGTAGAGGAGCGGAACCACCAACAAACCTATAATTGCTAACTGCCAGTTGAGGAGGATCAAGATTACCAGCGCTGCCACAATCGTAATTATGCCCTCTAAAATAGAAGTGTAGTTATTGTAGATCATTTCAGGCACATCATTAGTTTCTTCGTTGAGCCTGTATACATAATCGCCGCTCCCTAATTTACGATTGGAGCGGGATGGCATTTTTAGTATTTTGCTAAAAAAGTCAGTCTTGATTTCCAGGCCGTGCTTGAATGAGAACCGCGAAGACAGATAGAGATATATTAGGCTCAGTAAACCCTCAAGAAAAAATGACAGGAAATATATGACTGCCAACGCCGCTAAAAGTTGTACAGTATGAGCAACAAAATTGATACTCAGTGGCCACGGCGGTGGTATATCACCAAAAACAGAATCAATCAGGATCTTAAGGGGCCACGGATTAAGAAGTTGAAGCCCGGCACTCAAAAAGGAAAGAAATACTAGGAGTGAAAACCCAAACCACGATTTTCGAAAGTTTTTATGTAACCACCCCCTGAATTTGGTTTCTTCAGCCGGTGTATTAACCGCCTGTGACATATACCCTATTCTATAACAAAGGTTATCCTTAGGCTAAAAAATAAGGCTACGAAATTTAACTCTCGTAACCTTACAATGTATAGCTAATTGATCTAAACTTTTGGACCTTTAGCTTTGCTTGCTTTAGCGTTGCGGCGTGTAATAGCAGCTTGCTTGTTTGCCAGTGCTTTTGCTTTGCCAGCAGCTGACTTTGTTTTTCCCATGTCTGATGCAGCCATGATGTTTCCTTTTTAGTTATTTGACATTATAAGCGTAACCAATGTGTGGTTTAGTGTCAACCAAGGGTGCAAGCTCTGTAATATTGCAGAGAATTGACTAATATGATATAATACATCTTCCGACCTGAAATCAGGCTGTACTTTAAATTTATGTATATATCGGAGGACGCGTGCGTTCATCCAAGCAATACCTTGGCTTCAGGGGGATTAAGCGGGCGAGCTTAAACCACACCTGGCTAGCGCTAAAAACGCTGGTTTGACCAAGGAGCAAATAATGAATCTCAAGGATATTTTCCTCAAGGTTGCCGGAATCATCGGGTTGGGCGTGCTCGCCTTCTTTGTCATTCGTGACAGGTGGGAGTTCATCCAGAGCGTGCCACAGAGCACAGAAGTGCTCGAAGCCGCCGGCCTGGTCCTGCTCGTTTCAGTTGGCTTCTTCCTGCTGGCTTTCAGCATGTTGATGCCGCTTTCGCGAGTGTGGCGCAAGTTCCGCGGTAAGTCGGAGATGTAGGTCTGGTGGGGCTGTAATAGGTTATGCGCAAGGCGCGTATCTCGAGGCAGCCCCGCCATCCCCACCTTCTTCACAAACTCACCCCACACAATTCACGCGTCCTCATATTCACTCCGACATGTACATAA
>CAZVJS010000025.1:0-4667 GCA_964627365.1 uncultured Candidatus Saccharibacteria bacterium
GGTGCAGCTTGCTTGATCTCGCCCTTGAGCTTCTCTAGCTCATCAGCTACAACTTGCTTGTAGTCGGGGAAATTGGTCTCCAGCCATTTGAGTGCACCGGCTTCGTCATTTTTATCAATAAAAGATTCAAACTCATCGAGCTGTTCATTGCTCATCTGTTCTGCCAGCTTCATACCAACCCGCATTTCAAGGGTTTCATAGATATGTCCAAGCATTTTGTTCTTCTCAGCAACCGGTAAGGTGCCTAGGCCAAGTTCTTGAAGAAAATTATCGTCGAGTTTAAACATGATTCTCCCTTTCCATTACATTCTATCAAATTTAACTAAGCAGTGAGATAACAAACCACACGGCCAATAAAATAATCGCTGTGAGAAAGCCATTTCGCATGGCTTGGCGGTACATCGGACTGTCCATAAGATTAGAGGTTTGGAGCGCTGGTTGCGCCGCGGGTGTTAGGGGTGACGGAGTTTGATGACTACGTGAAGCTGTGACTTGACCAATTTGTGCCGCAGCTGCCCGATAAGCTGCGTCAGCAGAGGCCATTGCTGAGTAAGCGGCCGCTTGGGGACTCCCAGCTTCGTCTTTGACTTCATGACGACGCTCAAAGTCACGCTCACTTCGTGTATTTTCTTGTGGCATTGGCTCAAACTGCTGAACAATAGGTTCTTGGGGTCTAGGTGCTTCATAGCGCTGTGTGGTCTCTGGACGGCGCGGTTGAGCTTCTGGCACGTACACTGGTACACGCTCTAGTTGCGGTACCGGCTTTGATTGTTCTGGTGCCCGAACTTCAGGCCGCGCCGCCATCCCACGGTTCATGCGTAATTCAGCCCGTTCGCGCTCTTGATGGGCAATAAGTTGAGTTACCTCGGGTTGTATATTGAGTCGTTCAACTTTCATCTCCAGTTCTATTTGTTCTTTCTTTAGGGTCTTGTTCTGCTTGGAGGCACTTTTAGCTTCGTGCTTAAGATCACTGACCTGTTTCTTCAAATGACGATTATGTTTACGGTTACGTTGCTTTTCACGAGCTAGATCTTTCTCGGTTTGTTTTTGACGACGTTCTAGTAGATCACCTAATTTTTCTGGCTGGCTAGCGCTGGCTGCACTCGCCAGCTCAACATCATACTCCTGGGCAAGCTCCACTTGTCGCTGGATTGGTAAAATTGGTGGTTCAACTTCGGGAGGTAGCTCATAGGCCAATATTTCCTCAGCATTCGCCCGCCAATCTTCATCTTCCTCCTCACGATGTTCAATAATAAGTTCGCCACCTTCGGCCGGCTGCTCGGGCTCAGGCTCGGCGCGTTCAGCTTTTTGGGTCAACTCTGTCTTTTCCGGTACGGTGGTGGTTTCTGGGTTTGTTTGTTTAGTTTCAACCCCCGTAAAATCTAGAAAAGCTGGTCGTTCTTCGGTAGTGGTATTACTATCTTTTAGTTTTTCTGGACGCTCGGCTTCTCCACTAAATAGCTTCTGAAATACTTTCCAAGCCCGCCCTGAAAACGGTTTCTTGGCCTCGCGCGATTCATCATTTTCCCGCCCCAACCACGAAGTCAGAAACGTCGGTAAACGACGCTTCTTCTTTTTCTTCTTATCTTCCTGGTCTTCGACCTGGTCCTCGTTTGGAAAATCTTCCATAGCAATTGACTATTATACAATAATTAAAAGGGTTGTGCTAGGTATCCGGGTGTTTTTGAGGAGCCTCCGCAACGTAGTGAGGACAGCGACGATAAAATTCCCTGAATACTTATAGTGAACGCGTCACGGTTTCGCGGCTAAATTCTTCAATATGGTCGCCTTCTTCTACGGCAACCTTTGAAGTAGTCTTGAGGCTCATGCCACACATCTCACCCTCTAGAATTTCTTTGGCATCCTGTGGACCACGCTTTAGATTGGTTATCTCGACTTCGGCAATAGTTTCACCATCTCTGGTAACGCGAGCCAGAGCTGGCACAACCAGTTTGCCTTTGGTGACTTCACCTCCACAGATAACTTCGGTTTTGGATGTCTTAAACACACCCTTAACCACTAATCGGCCTACTTCAGTTTCGACAATTTCCGGTGCTAGTAGCTTGGTGAGTTCTTCTTTGGCGTCATCGATCAGTTCATAGATTACGGTGTAGAGGCGTACCTGTACTTTATCTCTGGAAGCAAGGTGCTTCATGCTGCTTGGAAATGGCACATGGAAACCATAAATAATTGCCCCGGCCGTGTGAGCAGTATGGATGTCGTTTTCACCGACTGGGCCAATGCCCGCACCAACCACTCGCACCGCAACCTCATCGGTATCTAATGTTTTGAGACTATCTATTACTGAGGTCAACGAGCCCTGAACGTCGGCTTTTACAATGATTGGTAACTCGGTTAGCTCATTACTGCGATTGATGATGCGGATCAGCTCGTTACTGTTCATATCCAGCTTGCCAGTTGCAGTTTTTCGCTCATGCAAGGCTGTACCAGCTTGAGCTCGAGCAATCTTTTCATCTTTGACAGCTATAAATTCATCGCCAAACTCCGGCAAGGTTTTAAAGCCGGTAATTATCACAGGTGTCGATGGACCAGCTTCTTTGAGTGCCTTGCCGGTAGTAGTTTCTAGATTGCGAACCTTGGCATAGGCTCCACCAGCTACCACAAAGTCACCTGGCTTGAGCATACCCTCGTCTACCAAAGCCACCGCTACAGATCCGCGGCCTTGCTCCATATGTGCTTCAACGATTAAGCCAGTAGCTGGTTTGTCTGTCTCTGCTTTGAGCTCCTCGACGTCAGCCACCAGTAGCACCATATCAAGCAATTGATCAATGCCCTTCTTAGTCTTGGCAGAAACTTCTACAACGGTGGTTTCACCCCCCCAGCCTTCTACCAGAACATCTTGCTCGGCTAGTTGCTGCTTGATGAAGTTGATGTTGGCGCCCTCTTTGTCTATCTTGTTGATAGCTACAATTAGGCCCACACCAGCTTGCTTGGCGTAGCGAATAGCCTCGATTGTTTGCGGCTTTACGCCATCGTCGGCAGCTACCACCAGGACAACGAGGTCAGTCGCACGAGCTCCGTGCTGCCTGAGCGCCGCAAAGGCCTCATGACCGGGTGTGTCGAGGAAAGTAATCAAACGCTTATTGTGCTCAATCTGGTAGGCCGAAATATGCTGTGTAATACCGCCGGCTTCGCCCTTTACCACGTCAGCTTCACGAATGGCATCAAGTAGTGAGGTTTTGCCGTGGTCGACGTGTCCCATTACAGCTACCACCGGTGGACGATTCTCGCCCTTACCAGTGTTTTCTCGACGTTTCTTAGGTACTTCTTCTGCTTCGGCGTTTTTCCGTTCGAGCTCCACATCCAGACCAAGCTCACCAATGATGATCTGAGCCGTATCAAAGTCGATCCGCTCGTTTACGGTTGCCATGACACCGTTTTTCATCAGTTCAGCGATTAGGCTAGAGACCGGTATCATCAGCTTCTCAGCCAGCGTACCGACAGTGATCTGTTCTTCGATTTCGATTGTGCTACTTGCCATGGTACGCTCCCTTCTCGCCGATGTTTACATCGTCGTTACCTTACTTGGCGCCCTTCAGCGTCAAAGCAATTTTACGGTTCTCGGTATCAATGTCGATCACCTTGAACTTCTTCTTTTCATTGAGTTGGAAAATCTTCTCTGGGTCAGCACCGTCGTCATCGCTCATTTCTGACACGTGAACCAGGGCTTCTACGGCCGAACTAAGCTGCACAAAGGCGCCAAATGGTGTAATGCGAGTTACTTTGCCTTCAACTACTTCGCCCTTCTTGAAGGCCTTAACTTCCTTGAGCCATGGGTCTTCCTGCATTTGCTTGAGGCTAAGGCTCAAACGGTCTTTGTCGATAGCAATGATCTTGGCTTTGACCGTTTCGCCGGTCTTAAGGTAGTCGCGAGGGTTTTCAACGCGTTCCCATGAGATTTCCGAAATGTGGATCAGACCCTCGATGCCGTCTACGTTTACAAAGGCGCCAAAATCTATTACACCAGTTACGATGCCTTCTACTTCGTCACCCACCTTGAGCTCAGAGAAGCGAGATTGCATGTCGTCTTTGATGGCTTCTTTTTCAGAAAAAATTAGCTTGTTTTCTTTACGGCTCACATCCAGGATGCGTACGCGGATTGGTTTGTTGGTCAGTTGGTTGAGTTTTTGCAAGATCTCATCCTTATCAGCCCCAGAAACTCTGGGGTAGTGACCAGCAGCTAGCTGCGATACTGGCAAGAATCCGCGAATACCTTCGAGTTCTACTAGTAAACCGCCACGGTTGGCGTCGTAGGGGCTAATTTCAATAATTTCTTGGTCATCAAAGACTCGTTGTAGTTCATCCCAACCACGATCTTTAGCAGCTCGCTTCATGCTAAGCAGCGCATAGCCTTCATCTAGTTCAGGATCTACCACGCTCGTGGTGACCTTTTCGCCCTCTTCTAGTTTTTGACCGTGACCAATCTCGCGGCGCATGACCACACCCACACCATTGGGGCCCAGATCCACCCATACTTCGTGCTTATGTACAGAGGTAATGGTACCCTCGATCACGTCACCTGGCTTCAACTGAGCAATATCAGTCGACTCCAGCAATTCATCCATAGTTAATGTAGCTTTTGTTGCCATCTTAGTAATAACTCCTTAGTTGTTATATCTCATGAGGCGTTTGGCGCGATAAGGCTA
>CAZVJS010000025.1:4767-10694 GCA_964627365.1 uncultured Candidatus Saccharibacteria bacterium
AAGCAGATCAAATTCCCTACGCCGCAAGATTACGACGAGTTTCTAAAACAGCTCGAGGAACAGGTCAAAGAACTAGGCGTTGACGACTTCCAGGCGGCTTGCGTAGCTGTGCCTGGACGGCTCGACAGAGAACACGGCCGAGTTTACGCTCTTGGAAACCTACCATGGAAAAACGAACCCATAGAAGCTGAAACAGAAAAGATTATAGGTGCACCGGTTGTTATTGAGAACGATTCAAAACTTGCCGCACTCTCCGAAGCAAAACTTATCGCAGGTGAGTTTGAAAAAGTGCTTTTTGTGACTATAAGCACAGGAATAAGCGCTGGTCTTATCGTAAATGGTGTCATAGACCATAGTCTCCAGGATAGTGAAAGCGGTCACATGTTGCTTGAACACGATGGCAAACTTGAGCAATGGGAAAAGTTTGCGTCTGGCAAAACTATTGTCGCTAAATATGGTAAGTTAGCCGAAGAGATTAACGACCCTGAGGCCTGGCAATCAATTGCTCATAACATTGCGGTTGGAGTTATCGATCTTATTGCAGTTATACAACCAGAGGTCATTGTGTTCGGTGGTGGTGTGGGAGCTCATTTTGATAAATTCGAAGCTTACTTAAAAGAAGAATTAAAATCTTACGAAATGCCACTTGTTCCTATTCCACCACTCAGAAAAGCCCAGCACCCCGAAGAAGCTGTTATTTACGGCTGTTATGAACTCGCTAAGGAGCATTATGGAAGTCCTGTTAAAGCAGCTTAAAACCAGCTACCCTACCCTGGATTTCTTGGCGGGCAATACTTTTGCATGGTCAGCAGCAACCAATCAGATTATTTATAGTAATTCGGTCGACAGCAAGGATACAGTAGCTATGTGGTCACTTCTCCACGAAGCCGGACACGCCCTGCTGGAACACCAAGATTACCAGTCTGACTTTGAGCTGGTTCAGCTAGAGGTAGCCGCCTGGGAAAAGGCTAAAAGACTTGGCCGAAAGTTGGGCTACAAGATTGATCCCGACCACATTCAAGATTGCTTAGACACCTACCGAGACTGGCTCTATCAGCGAAGCACTTGCCCTACGTGCCTAAACTGCAGCCTTCAAAAAGATAACCGAACTTATGAGTGCTTCAACTGTGGTACCGTGTGGCACGTATCACAGTCTCGGCACTGCCGCCCATATCGGCGCAAACAAAAAGAGGCCCTCTAAAGAGCCTCTTTTGTTGCACTCGGAAAGTCTTAAACAGTTTTCTTAGTGCGACGGCTAATACGGCCGCCCTTTGCGCCTGCAAGACGAGCTAATTCGCGGTTAGCGAAAAAACCACCTGTGCGGCCTTTCTTGCCACCTGCAGCACCGATCTTTGCGTAAAAATCAGAGCCGTATTTGGCCTTGTTGGTTGCAGCAGCAGCTTTGCCGCCAGCTTTAGTTCCTGCCATAGGAAATCTCCTTTGGTTAATAAATTCCACCCTTACTTCGATAAACAAAAAGAGCCCCCATGGGGACCCTCTTTTTATATCGAACTTACGCTTATGATAGCATCATATAACGCTCATGTCAATGAATATTCTTTTGCTTAGGCAAATACCCTGGTGCGCATAAAAATTAGGCGCAGCAGTACCGCATACAGATACATCAACACCACAATATCCAAAAACCCCACCAACGCATACAGGCAGTTACGTAGTGAAGCCGGATGATTCAGCCAGATTTTGACCAGCAAAGCTGATGCCGGTACCAAGACCTGGATTGCAAATGAGGTAAGAAGTAATAAAAGTAGCAAGGCGGCAGCTCGGAACAGCCCCCGGCTTACAAACGACTGCCAAAAGCGCTGCTGGTGCTTTCCATCTATCTCGGTGTAGCTGGTTTCCTCTATAAACTCATTCTCGACTCCAGTAAATGCCCCTAAAAGACCCCACACTATCATGTATGCCAGGGCTCCTACCCCAGCCCAAATAAGTACATTTGTCAGCCTACCTATGGCTTCGACTTGGTCGATATGTACAAAGATATTGGTGCTATAAAAATGAAAAATCGAGCCAATACTATCGGAGGTTCCGGTTGAAAGCTGTAGATTGAGCAAGTCACGTAGATTTGCCACCACCAAAATAACCACACTGAGGATGCTGTAGATAATAAGTTCGTTGAGTGTTGGTATTAGCAAGCGTTTGAGCGCTTTCATATTGCCCCATTATAAAGTATCTTGCGTTGGTTCGTTTGCTATTATGAAACCGTGAATACCTGGCTCGAGTTTAAAGAAATTATTGATAAGGTAGGTATAAATCCTTGTGTGGCCGTACCTCAAAACATTAGTACTGGCCTTAGCCTAAAGGGTTACATCCCTGTTGAGCTGGATCTGGACGGAACCGAGCATATAGCCAACCTTGTACCGCTTGGTTCGGGTAATTATCGGCTTTACCTGAACGGGGTCATGCTGAAAGCTACCGGCTGGGAAGTTGGTGACAAGGTGAGCATACGGTTACGTCATGATCCAAAACCACGTCTTGAACCAGTTCCGCAGGCATTAGTTGAGGCCTTTCGGTCACACCCAGTGGCTCACGCCAACTTTGACAGCTTGCCCCCTTCTCGGCGCAAAGAAATTTCGCGCTATATTAATAACCTCAAATCTCCTGAAGCCATTGAACGAAACGTTTCAAAAGTTGTAGCCGCTCTCGAGGGAAACGGCACCCACATTACGGTGCGATAGTATTACAGGTGTAGTAGTCCAAGCACTGCATGCACCACGTAAGCTGGCCAAACAATACTCTTTAGAATAGCTACCAGAAAGCCACCAAACCCCTCGGACTGCTGCACAAAGTATACTAGCGCGCCAATCCAGGCTGTAAACAACGCAAAGGCCGCCGGACCACTGCTTTTGTTCATGCCCTTTGCTCTTTTTTTAGAACCTTCTTTGATCATATAACCCCCTACGTCTTTATTGTACCTCCAAATAGATGATCGGATATAATGTAAACCATGAGAATGGACACCAGCATCACAACGATTGATGCATACATCGCCCGCTACCCTGATGACGTCCAAAAGACACTGCAGAAAATTCGCGATACCATTCACCGAGCCGCCCCAGAAGCCAAGGAAAAAATTAGCTACGGCCTGGCCACCTTCACCTTCCACGGAAACTTAGTGCATTTTGGTGGCTATGATACACACTACAGTTTTTACCCTGGCGCCGCACCCATTGCCTCCATGACCGAAGAGCTAAAACCATATGAAACGTCCAAAGGCACCGTACGCTTTCCGCTAGATAAGGCCGTTCCTTATGATTTGATCACTAAGATGACTAAGCTAGCTATTAGGCGTAACCTAGAAAGGATTAAGAAATGAGCTATCAAGCATATTTGGATAATATCAAAGCCCAAACCGGCAAAACTCCTGAGCAACTCAAAGAAGCTGCCGAGAAAGCCGGCGCCTATCGGCGAGACATGAAAGCCAGTGACCTAATAAAGTTTCTAAAAGACGAGTTCGGTCTGGGGTATGGCCACGCCATGGCCATCTGGAAGTACTTTATCGACCACAACTGGGTCGATACCCCGTCCAAGCTCAAGAACAAACCAAATAAATAGCTACTTCTTCTGGAAAAAAGTCAGTTTGTATCCGTCGGGGTCACGAACAACAAGCTCAGTTACACCGCCACCCACGTCCTTTGGCTCGCCTTCTGGCGTAATACCTTTCGATTTTAGTCGTTCGACCATTTCATCAACACTATCCACTTTTACATAGACATACTCGCCACAGTCATTGGTAGTTGGCTCATGCTGCTCGCGAAATTCAATCGAAAACCAGTTGAGATAGGTGATGACCTTGTCTTTATCCTTATCAAAATGAAACCCAATATCTTCGTAGAACTTCTGGGTTACTTCCAGATCTTTGACGTAATACAGGAGGCTCGAAACACTAATTAACTTCATAAAACCATTTTACCAAATCTTAGACTTTTAGAGCGTATAATCTTTGTTATAAGGAGGGTTTGAGATGGCACTATTTATGGGAATTCACGATATGGGTGGCGAGGCGACTGATGAGGCTATTGAGCAAAGTTGGTCTGCGTATAAAGAAGCCTGTGTTAAGCTGGGCTGTTCGCCCCAGCATGCTCACTACAACGCTAGCCTAGGCCGCGCTTATTGCATTACCGAGGCAGACTCAGCCGACATGGTTCAAAAAGCTCACGATGATGCGCAAGTAGCCGTGAGCGAGGTTTTAGAGATCAAAGAACTGGGTTAATTTACCGGAGGAGCTATGCCTAAACCAGACGAGTGGATGAAACGTCACAAAATTAAAAAGCCAAAAGATGACAATGAATACCTGGAGCGTATGAGCCGGGTTATTCTGGCATCAGGGCTCAATTGGCGTGTTATAGAGAACAAATGGCCGGGCATCAAGAAGGCTTTCGCGGGTTTTGACATCAAGAAAGTTTCCAAGTTTCAAGAGCTAGAGATTGAAGAGCTCATGATGAATCCTGATGTTATCCGTAATTTGGCCAAAATCAGGGCCATTGTTGCCAATGCCAAAACTATTAAAGAACTCAGCAAGGAGCATGGTTCTTTCGCTAAGTACCTAGAAGCTCTGGACAAAACAGGTGGCGAAGATCTAATGAAAGAGGATGTCAGTAAGCAATTCGCTTTCCTCGGCAAAGGCACCACGGTTATTTTCCTATTCGCAGTCGGTTGCAACTTGCCAAAAGCCACCAAAGAATGGCAAGCGCGCCATAAGAACTAGCTCAGAACCTCATCTGTTATCATTAGCAGATGGCAAAGAAGGATTTGCGGCAGTTTGACTACCGGAAGGTAGCTCAGCTCGACTGCGAAATATGGCAGGCGTATTATCACCACCGGTTCTTCAAGATGTTCGTGTTAATGATCCGTCTCTTTAAGAACCAACTCGGACTTAATAACTTCTCTGCTCTGAGATCCGGCTATCACTTTGCCATTGCTTCAGTTGAATACCGCCTGAACAAAAATCACCGGCAATCATCTCGCATCCCTAAGCATCTTGCGCACTTCTACAAGATTGTTTCTAACCATTCGACAGTTCCGTTTGACTATATACGGGCTGCCGATCTGGAGCTAAGATGGTGGAATATCCATCGGTACGGCCCCACTGAAGGCAAGGAACTTGAGCTGGGTCTAGCAAGGCAAATGGCCACCGTGTATGGTGTTAGCCCCGAGAGTCTCCTAGGATACGCTCGTTACAGAGCTCTGGCGACATCGCTGAGGAAAAACTACATGCACGAGCAAAAAATGGAACCAGACTGGGAAAAAATTAAAGAACTCTTGGTGAAATCCTGGAAGTCAGCCCACCAAGCCGTCCAAGGCTAGCAAAACCACATCTTTCCTAAAAACAAAAAGCCTCCTTTCGGAGGCTCTTTTGTATAATTTGGCACCGTGCTATCTTCCCAGGGCTCAGGCCCAAGTATTGTAACCGATGAAGGGCTTAACTTCTGTGTTCGGCATGGGAACAGGTGTAACTCCTTCTCCATGGGCACCAAGTCAGCTCTGCCCTATTCAGGCAAAACTTCATGGTGTCCATCTGGCCAAAATGACAAACGTGGTGAGTGATTCTCACCAATAACTAGACAATTACACCCCTACGACAGACTACCCGTAAAGGTTTTCTGTCATAGTCGTAAAAAGTCAATGTCCCTATTAGTACGCTTCAGCTCAATACGTTACCGCACTTTCACTTTGCGCCTATCAACCAGATCGTCTTTCTGGGGGATCATAGGGAAATCTAATCTTGAGGTTAGTTTCGCGCTTAATATGCTTTCAGCGCTTATCTAGTCCGCACGTAGCTACCCAACCATGCTCCTGGTGGAACAATTGGTACACCAGCGGTGCGTTCAACCCGGTCCTCTCGTACTAGGGTCAAATCCTCTCAAATTTCCTATCGTCCACAGCGGATATAAACCGAACTGTCTCAC
>CAZVJS010000026.1:0-10024 GCA_964627365.1 uncultured Candidatus Saccharibacteria bacterium
AGAGCCCTAATAACCCAAAAATGATGATCCAAAACGGTAAAAGCACTAAAAAGACCCCAAGGTACGTGCGAGCATGGACTGGCACAGCCAAAGGCCGGTTATCCAGCGTTACACGCAAAATATAGGCAGCAACAAAAGCAGCCAGCAACGCCAGACAGTCACCGATTACCAAAAAGAAGTTATAGACCAACGAGGCATTATTCTTCATAACAGCTATACTAGATTGTAACACCTATGAAAGCCGGTAAGTTAGCTCAGATTTTAGCCTACTTGATTGCGGGGATTTTGGTACTCTTGCCATTCCACGCTCTTTTTACGACTTGGTTGGGCTATAACTTTGGTCATTTGGATCTTTTTCGTATCTGGAAAGAGCTACTTTTGTTACCACTTGGGCTTGGTGCGCTGTGGCTTCTGCATAAAGATACAGCTACTCAGAAGTGGCTCAAACAAGCGGGACTGTGGTGGCTGATCATCGGTTATATTGGTCTGCACCTGGTATTGGGAGTTATAGCGCTTCAGCAACACCGAGTTAGCGCGAACGCCCTTATCTACGCACTGCTGAGTAACTTACGTTTTGTAATCTTTTTTGTAATCTGTTTAGTGGTAGCGCGCCAGACAGAGTGGCTCGAGGCGCACTGGAAACAAATGGTCTTAATCCCGGCAGGTATTGTAATTGTTTTTGGACTATTGCAACATTTTGTCTTACCAATCGATTGGCTGCGCCATTTCGGCTATGGTCCTAAGACAATCCCAGCCTATCAAGCGGTTGATCAAAAGCTTGCATATGCACGTGTCCAGTCTACGCTGCGTGGCGCCAACCCATTGGGCGCATACCTAGTATTAATACTTGCCAATCTTGTGGCCCTAGTCTTTGGTGACAATAAGCGTCGCAATTGGTGGCTTGGAGGCACAGCTCTAGCCACAGCGACACTTTTCTTTACCTATTCCCGTAGTGCCTGGATTGGTGCACTTGTCGTGATAGGGATAATTGTATGGCGTTCACTCAAACAAGCTACACTCAAGCGCTATCTACTAATTGCCGCAGCAGCGGTATTAGTCCTTGGTGCTGGCGGGATTTTCGCTTTGCGTAACAATGACAGAGTTCAAAACACTCTTTTTCATACAGATGAACACTCGCGTTCCTCTGACAGTTCAAACTTTGACCGTGCCAGTGCTCTTAAAAACGGTCTAACGGACATTGTTCATGAGCCATGGGGCAGGGGCCCAGGAACGGCTGGGCCTGCTTCGGTTCGCAATAATCACCCAGCCCGAATTGCTGAAAATTACTACCTACAAATTGGACAAGAGGTAGGCGTAATCGGACTTTTACTGCTTATCAGCATTAATTTATTGGTAGCAGTAGCACTGTTCAGACAATCCGGCAGTCTCAGTCTGGCCTTATCCGCCAGCCTGATTGGTCTGACGCTGGTCAATATGTTATCCCATGCCTGGGGTGATGACACGCTTGGACTACTCTGGTGGGGGTTAGCAGGAATTGCTTTGGCGCCGAGTATTACTCGACGGTCACGGACTTAGCCAGGTTGCGGGGACGGTCCACATTGTAGGCTTTGTCGACGGCAACATAGTAAGCAAATAACTGCAAAACGATGGCAATCAAAAGCGGCTGCATCTGCTCAAGTGTTTTTGGAATATATACCACTTGGTCAGCGAGGCGACCAATTTCTTTATCGCCCTCGGTAGCAATGGCAATAACCGGTCCGCTGCGGGCTTTGATCTCTTCAATATTTGAATAAGTCTTTTCTACCAGGGGCGACTCTGGTGCAATCGCAAAGGTGGGGAATTTCTTATCAATCATAGCCAATGGACCGTGCTTCATTTCGCCGGCAGCGTAGCCTTCGGCATGGATATAACTTAATTCCTTAAGCTTCAGAGCACCCTCAAGTGCGCAGGGGTATGAGTAACCACGGCCAATAAATAAGAAGTCACGATACTTACTAAAATCTTGAGCCATTTTTTCAACAGTTTTAGCTTGATCAAGTACTTTCTTGACCTTTTCTGGTAGGACTGTCAGTTCTTCCAGCATTGGTTTATACAGCGGGGTACGACCCTGGCTTAAGTGCAAAGCAATTTCGGCCAAAACCGTAACCTGGGCAATGAAGGCTTTGGTGGAAGCCACTGACTGTTCTGGGCCAGCGTGACAATACACACCGGCATCAGTAATGCGGGCAATGGTTGAACCAACTGCGTTAACAATGCCCAGACGAAGCACCCCATATCCTTCAACTTTCTTGAGAGCGGCAATGGTATCGGCGGTTTCGCCGGACTGCGAAATAGCGAGCAAAGCCGTGCTGCGCGAAAACGGCTCACTTCGATATTTAAACTCTGATGCCAATTGAACTTCCACCGGTATGCCTGCGATTTCTTCTATCAAATATTCACCAACTAGACCGGCATAGTATGAGGTGCCACAGGCCACAATCACAATTCGATCGATGTAGCGTAGTTGTTCGGATACGCTTTCCAAACCACCAAGTTTCACGGTATTCAGCTCAGTACGAACGCGCCCACGAGTAGCCGACTGAATGGTCTGAGGTGCTTCATAAATTTCCTTCAGCATAAAGTGTGGATAGTCGCCTAACTGCGCACGCTGCACATCAAAGTCCAGCTCTTCGGCTTGGCGATTGACCTGTATTTCCTTCTTGATGTTATGAATCTGGACATCGTCTTTGGTCAGGACCGCTACTTCGTAGTCATCTAGGAAGATGACTTTCTTAGTGTGCTCCATAACAGCCGTAGGATCTGAGGCGATGTAGTGAGAGTCTTTGCCTACACCAATGATCAGCGGGCTCGACAAGCGAGCGGCATAGAGTGTATCAGGATCTTCGCCGTGAAGAGCAGCGATGGCGTAGGCGCCTTGCAATTCTTCGAGGGTTAACTTGAACGCCTTATAAAAGTCTTTTTTCTTCTTGAAATGATAATCAATCAGGTGCGGAATAACCTCTGTATCTGTTTCGGACAAGAATTTATAGCCAGCTTTTTGAAGCTTCTTCTTGAGCTCCTGGTAGTTCTCAATAATACCGTTGTGAACCACAAAAATTGATTCATCAGCGTTCATGTGTGGGTGAGCGTTAGCTTGAGTAGGAGAACCATGCGTGGCCCAACGGGTGTGACCAATGGCAATACGCGAGTGTTCAAAAATTTTGTTATCTTTGACTGCCTTTTCTAGACCCTCAACTCTTCCAACTTGTTTGATTGTGACAGGCTTACCACCATTAATGGCAGTAATACCAGCCGAGTCATAGCCTCTATATTCTAGGGCCTTCAGGCCGTCAATTACAGGTGCCAGAGCTGACTCACCACCAATGTATCCAACTATTCCGCACATGCTTCGTACTTCTTCCTTACTAAAATAATAGACGAGGTTACCCTCGCCACAACTTGTATTATATAATAAGTATAGTCAATTTGTCAATCACTGTTTATGCTTAGCTATTCTATTGTATACTAGACGGTAACAAAGCGAACAAAATGAGAAAACCAACCAAAAGCCAGCGGCGCGAAGTAACTAGAGTTGTCGAGTATTTCATAAGTGGTGGAGCCTACTTCTGGTCTGGCTATCTGATGTTCTTTTTCATCGACAAAGTCCTGCATGGCTCGTTCTTTTGGGCCAAGTCTGTTTCAACACTGTTTGGCTGGACCATAAACTATCTGCTGCAGCGTTACTGGGTGTTCAATAATCCAAAACTCAAAAAAAATCAGACCAAGGTTACGGGGCGCTACATAGTAATAACTCTGGTCGACTTTGTACTGGACTACTTCATTGTTTATGGACTCAAACTCATTGGCATCTCGCCGTACATTGGCCAATTTGTTTCATCAGCGTTCTTTACTGTTTGGAACTACCTCTGGTATCGTTTCTGGGTATTTCCTGACAATTTCAAGAAAGGCAAACGAGTTAAGGCTACACCTGCACGAGTTGTAGCCCATAGAGCTCACGGCCACAGTGCCTATAGGAGAGTGTAGTGGCAGAGACCATTCGTCCTACCAAAAAACAGCGCGAACTTCTGACCTACATTGAAGAATTTATAGCTGAACATGGCTATAGCCCAAGCTACCGCGAAATTATGCAGGGTACCAACTATACATCGGTGGCTACGGTGGCTCTCCATGTGAATAATCTCATTAAGCGTGGTCACCTCAAGAAACGTGATCGCTCGGCCAGGTCGCTGGAAGTTATTGCTAGCAAAGAACCAGAGAAGATTTCTACCAATGAAGTAAAAGAGGGTGAAGAAAAATGGTTGGTGGAAAAGGTGAGTTATTTCTTTGAACGGGCCGAACAAACGCAGCCCTTAGAACAAACCACTATTGATGAACTATATGTGCTAATCGGCGCTCTCAAGGTTCTGGGACTGGACGGTGCAGCTCAGTCATTCATTCCTCGTTTGAGTGAGCTCAAAAAGCGCCTGGGCTAAGGTATAATGAAAGCCACGTGACATATTTCCAAGCTATTATCATTGGACTGCTGCAGGGGATAACGGAGCTATTTCCGGTTTCGAGCCTGGGCCATTCGGTGCTTCTGCCTTCGTTGTTTGGTTGGAATAATATCGTTGCCAGCCAAACGTCAACCGAATCGTTCTTCCTGGCCTTTGTAGTTGGGTTGCATGTGGCAACAGCCATTGCTCTACTAATTTTCTATCGTAAAAAGTGGGCCAAAATCATTCGCGGATTTTTCCGGACACTCAAGACACACAAGGCAGAGACATCTGACGAGCGATTGGCCTGGTTGCTCATTACAGCAACCATTCCCGCCGGGATTGTTGGTCTAGCTTTTGAACACAAACTAAGGGTTATATTTGCGACGCCACTGTATGCCGCGGTGTTTCTTACCATTAATGGCTTGATACTTTTGGTAGGCGAATACTATCGCCGAAGAGTTAAACAGCGCGGAGCAACCCGGTCTCTCGTAAAGCTGGAGTATAAAGAAGCTGGCGTAGTTGGGGTAGCTCAAGTCTTGGCGCTTTTTGCAGGAATTAGCCGTTCAGGTATTACAATTGTCGCCGGTTTGGTGCGAGGCTTGGACCACGAAGATGCAGCAAACTTTTCATTCTTGCTTGCTACACCGATAATTTTGGCCGCTGGCGTTTATAAACTGCCAGACTTGCTCGGATCCAATGGCGCAGGTATACGTGGCCAAGTTTTGGTAGGTAGTATCGTAGCTGGAGTTGCCGCCTACTTCTCTGTAAAATTCTTAACCAAGTATTTTGAGACGAAGACCCTAACACCTTTTGCGATTTATTGTTTAGTCGTTGGTGGCTTGATGATAATCAAATTTGCCTAAAATCCACTGTGCTGGCCAAGCACAGCCCAGCCATCTTCACGTATTATCGATTTGTGTTAGCAGGAGTTGGGATGCCGGCAATCTTAACTCGTTAAGGCCTTTTACCTACTCGGGTAATGAACTCTTCAGGCGTCTCATTCCGAAACGGGGGTGTTCCCGATTGTACCAGGGAGTTTGCTGTACTTATTTCCCGTTCCATAAGTTCACGGGCCTCATCTTTACTATGCAAGAATTTGGGTTCACCAAAACTGAAAGGAACGAGATGTGGATTAAAGCCGCCCTCGCTAGTAAACGGGTCAATTTGAATTGACAGCGGTACGGTCATAACTTTATTGCTCCGACGCGCGTTGTACATATAGAGCAAACGGGCATTGTTGCGGCTGATCAGACCAACTACGTTTTTTCCTGTAACAGGATCAAATTTGGTTTCTGTACCACTGCCAGCCAGCCAGAGTGTCTGGCCCCCCAGTTCTAAAAGGTCATCTATGGCCCGTTGGACAGCGCCGTTAATAGCTTCGCGGGAGTCGGCTAACCTATCATCGCGTCCAGATTTGCTGTCTGGAAGTGTTTGAATAGTATTACCTATAAGCATCAGACCATCATCAACCACTTTGAGTTTTGCTATCTGTCCGTTTTCATCTGGCTCTCCGCGCAATTCTTCCAAGACAACCTGCCTATGTATAAAACCGGTTTGATTCTGAGCAATTTTCGGGCTCACCAGTGCGGCCGCCCCCATGCAAACTGGCAGATCGGCGTACGTCAGGTGTGGGGTTAACAAGAAAACGAGTGTACCACCATTTGCAAGATGGGTGCTGACGTCACTGCGATCATATACTGAACCAATACCCTTCTGCAGCTCAGCTAAATCATCTTGCGGAATAAGAAATGGTGCCCAATCACGAGCGGCTTTTTGGGCGTGAACTCCTTGGTCCAAAATGGGAATAAAAGCCTTGTCGATGCGCAGCAGCTCATGAGGATCATCAGTAAAATCTCGACAGGACCAACGAATACCATGCTGACCTTCGTCCATCATTTCAGACAGGGCATTGTAGACCTCCTGGTCGTCTTGTTGAGTTCCAAAGGTGCGTTCGCTTGGGTCCTTTGGCGACGTAGGTAAGGGTTCTTGTAGAATCATCAGAGTAAATATAGCAAAAAACTAGTAAAAACACAAGCAATATATATTGTCAATCAATAAGAGAAAAAAGGTATAATAGAGCTACGATGTACATCGTAAATAAAAAGACCAAAATCAAAAAACGCCGCTGGCCGCGCAGAGTAATTGGAATAATTCTGATTGTGGGAGTCGGGGCATTGATATTTTGGTTTTTTACACGCAGTAATTTCCAAACCAGCGGGCCGGCTTCATCGCTACGAAACGTTAGTTTTGATAGCGGGCCAAAAGTGCATATTTCCGAACCTTTTTATAGTTTTGACTTGCCTGGCGACTGGAAAGAACTTAGCCGCAAAACCGCCCCCTATAACGTGGTTACATGGAAAGGAACCGCCAGAGAAGCTGATGCCAGGACTATTGATGTCTATACTGATAAGATTCCGCAAAAGGTGCCGTTAAACCGCATAGTGCCCGTGACTGGCCAAGATGATCGTTTGGGGGTAGGAAGTAGCTCGGATAACTGCACGCAGTTTACGGGCAATGCCGCTAGCCTCACACCATACGAAGCCACTAAAGCTCGGGCTACTTTGACAAATTGGCAGGGCGTTGAGTTCTTGTGTGATATTCCCAATAGTTTACGCAACGTTACTGGTGCTTCGTCGCCAGAAGCCCTGAACAAAGTATCGCTAACCGGTGTAAAAGGCGGAAAGCATAGTTATTTCTTTGTCTATACAGACCACACAGCTCATCCAGGTCAGAAGACCTTCACAGATATGTTAATCAGTTTCCGGGCACTCTAGCCCTAGCGTGCCGACTGGAGCAAAAACTACTACAGGTAGCGTTACGGGACCATGCTACACTAGAATTACTTAACAAAAAATAACCGGAATTCAGGTGTAATTCCTGAGCTGTGCCGCAACTGTTATAGCCAGATACGGTTCTTAAAGCCTCCCGAGCAGGAGCAGTTGGTGGAAAACTCGCCCTTGCTTTGGAAAAACAAGGGTTTGTACATGGCCGAGACAGCCGAATTAGCACCACTCCTATTCTCTGAACAGCTGGTTGAAGCACGATATGTGCCCGTTGATTCAATTCCAGAAGTTGCTTCTGCCCGTTTGGCTGCCCGTAGTGAAGCTTACGAAGTTATCGAGCACAACCGTCAGCATCTTCGTGATGGAAATTTTGGTGAAGTGTCAATTCCGGTGGATGCACTTGGAACCGCTCGTCACGTAACACTTAATAGCCGAATCTATGGGGAGGATAGCCCAGAGGCAACAGAAAGTTTTGCTGGGCTACTTCTAGACTCTGCACGTTTGCTCGGCGAGGCTGCCAGAAAAAATACCTACGAATACTTTAGCCCAGTACTGCAAACTCGGGACACTGAAACGGGCAGATACTTTTCGCACGGTCAAGCCATTTCACACATGACAGAAAAGGGCTTGACCCCAGTGGCCGAAGCAGAAGAACTAGATCGTCGTGTTAATGAGCACGTTGAAGAAGCTACCTATGAAGCAATAGGCGGACTTTGTCTTGAGGCAACCGTTAAGGTTAGAACTATCTCTGAATGTACGGATTGGGCAAAAGCATCTTACCTGCGCAACCCTAACGGTAGCCACGGTGGCTACGTTCCAGAAATCAATAAATTTATGGTCCGCGATGTTACGTTTGATCCATTGACCAGGGACCGTTACGAAGAGCAAATGGGTCTTTCTGGCGACTACATTGACCATGAAGTAATAACCGAAACGTTAAGACGGCGTGGTTTGAGAAAAGAAGGTCTGACTAAAACCGAATTACACGGTGCTCAATTGTTTGCAGATGACGACATGATAGATTTTGTGGCAGACCTAGATGAAGTTGCCAGCGAGATACATGGTTTAGAGATTTTCCTTGGAGAAATATTGCCTGAGGGGCAGGTCAAAGATTATGCTCACGTTAGAGAAGAAGCTGAAAAACGTCGCGAACGTCTCGCTCCCAAACCACTTGAACTCGCCGAATTTATTATGGAGTTGGAGGAAGAAGGCACCGATGAATGGTTGGCTCTTGGGATGGTTGAAGCGCGAGTAAAGTCAATTCTCTTCGAGGTTGTCAAAGCAGATCCTTCGCAAGCGGCTGTTATATTTGATGAAGAAACCGCCATTGGATTACAAGAAGTGGCCTATCTCTGTTCGATGGGACTTATGGACGAAGCTCAAACTCGTTTAAGTGAAGTCGAGGCTCAGGCACCTGCCCCAGGCTATTGCGGAGCTGGCAGTTGTGGGCTTGAAGCGGTCAATTTATTGAGCGAAAGCGGCAAAGAAATTGCCAAGAAACTCAAAGCAGAGAAGGGCGACAAAATTTTGAAAGACAAAGAGAGATCTTGCAAGTGTGGTAGCAAAAGTGTTTTCTACGCTTATAATAGTGGTAAGGTAAACAAGTATTGTGAAAGCTGCCATGCCTTTGAATCCAAGCAAACCACCGCAAAAGCCGCCTAGAGTTGGTATTTTCGCTGGCACATTTGACCCGGTGCACAAGGGCCACATTACTTTTGCGCTTAAGGCGGCTGAATCAGCTGACCTGGACGAAGTTTACTTCTTGCCCGAAATCGTTCCATGGCGCAAAACTGCTCCCACCCACATTTCACATCGACTTGCCATGCTTCAGCTGGCCACACGGGCACACAGCAAATTGAATGTTCTAGAACTTCCTGACAAGAAGTTCGATATGGTTCATACCTGGCCCAAGCTCAAGAAACGCTTCCGCGGAAGCAAATTATTACTAATTGTTGGCAGCGATGTATTTAGCCATATGCCCGAGTGGCCACACGTAAAACAGTTATTTGATGATGCTGGTGTGGTTGTGGGCACCCGTGGTCAAAGGGACATTGCTCTGACGCTTCGTGGTATGGTTGACCTCAACCGAGCGTTGTGGGAGATGCACATTGTTGAGACCGACCATCCAACCACCTCCTCTAAGCTGATTCGTACATCTGTAGCACATGGCCTAGAGTCGGATATGACTTTGCGTAGTGTGCAGCGTTATATTGCCGAAAACTGGCTATATGTTGATATTCGCAGCCTGGTCTCTAAATAACTATTCAGCGGTCGCGTTGAATAGTTCGTAGTGGGACTCCAGATACTCCAAATGCTTTTCGCGGAATTTCTTGAACTCACTTTTCTTGAGCCCGCTTTTCTTAATGAAGGCTCCAATTTTTTCACTGCCAATATAGTGCGGCAACATAACATATGCAGCACCCTCGCCGTACAGTTCGGCGGCCTGCTCAGCTGAGTCGCCAGTACAGATAAATACAGCATGCGGATTGACCTTTTCTAGCCACCGAGCAAGCGACAGATTGACCTGCAAGTCGGTAATGGTCGAGACGACTAAACGTGAGTGTTCAAGGTTAAGTTCATCTAGCAGCTCTAAGTCCGTTACATCGCCGTAAATATAGTTGGTGTCTTTGGCTTCCAGCGTATCAATAACGTGCGGGTCGTAGTCTACCACCACATACGGACGATCTAATTGCTTGAAGACCCTCAAAAACTCGTGGCCACCCTTTAAGTAGCCAAATAGTACAAGTTCATAACGGTGCTTTTTTTCACGTTTTTCGCTGACTTTACGTCTTTCAAATACTCGGA
>CAZVJS010000027.1:0-9370 GCA_964627365.1 uncultured Candidatus Saccharibacteria bacterium
CCTGACCCGGCAATTATACTACTTATCGAGCGGTCATGTGCTTTTGGTGGACGGTTTCGTAGCTGAACAGTTCTTCTGGCTTGAACCAAAGTGCGATTTCAAAACTGGCTTCTTCCGCGTTGCCGGAGGCATGTACCAGGTTTCTGATAGGACGCATATCATTGTTTGCGAGAGACGACGAATCAAATGAATAGTCGCTCGTGATTGTTCCTGGTTGGGCTTTGAGTGGAAGAGTATTCCCGCGAATCTTTCGAACAATCTCAATAGCGTGCGGCCCTTCTAGCACAACGGCAAATACTGGTGCCGAGGCCATAAAGTCTACTAACCACTTCTGTACTTCCAACCCAATTTTGTTTGGATCATCATGCCCAAAATGTTTGTGAGGATCAATGTTAAGTTCTTTATAGTTATCAAGGGTTTTATTTCCCATACCAGTAATAAACTCTTCGCGGTCTTTGGGGTAATGTTTGTTGAGCAAGTCTCTTGAGGGGATGAATAGCTTTGCTCCAACTATTTTTAGTCCAACTTTTTCAAAACGTGTGATAATTTCGCCGATAATTCCTCTTTGTACTGCATCTGGTTTGAGAATAATGAGCGTTCGTTCCATGTAATTCCTTTTTTACTTTTACCCTATTGTAACAGATATGACCACGTGATGAGGCATTAGTGTTTTCCTCTCTGCACTGTCCTCGCTCCGTATGTGATTGGAATATATCACAACCTGGCTGCGGAGGTGCCTCGACAAATACACTAATGCCTCAGCTGTGTCGTACAATATATGCATATGCGATTTGAAAAAGCCAAAACAGACTTCTTGGAATATCTAGAGATTGAGCAAAATCGCTCTCAGAAGACGATTGCAAACTATGACCACTATCTCACCCGCTTAATTGATTTTGCGGGAGATATAAAAGTAGCCGATATTGACCCAGAAATGATCCGCAAGTGGCGACTATGGCTGAACCGCTTGGGCACCAACACATCCGATGAGCTGCAAAAAACCACCCAGAACTATCACTTGATTGCTCTGCGCAGTTTCTTGAAGTTCTGTTCCAAGCGCGGCATCCCTGCCTTGCCTGCAGACAAAATAGAATTGGCACGTACCGTGCGCAAACAGGTAACGTTTTTGAGCGCAGACGAAGTGGAGCGCTTGATAGCTGAGCCTAAGATTGAAACTTTGCCAGGACTGCGCGACCGAGCCATTTTGGAGCTGCTGTTTTCCAGTGGCCTGCGCGTGTCGGAGCTTGTGAACCTAGACCGCGACCATATAAACCTCAAGCGCCGTGAGTTTATGGTCCGAGGTAAGGGTCAGAAGGATCGTCCAATATTCATTAGCCCCGAGGCTGCCAAATGGCTCGGTCATTACATAGAAAAGCGCCAAGATACCACCAAACCTCTGTTTGTACGCTACAGCGGCAGCAAAAAGGTAGATTTATCTGGTAATTTTCATCGTTTGACGGCCCGTAGCATCCAGCGTATGGTAGCGCGTTATGCCCTGCTGGCTGGGATTACCAAGCATGTATCACCGCACACGCTCAGGCACTCGTTTGCAACTGACCTACTCATGAACGGAGCCGATCTCAGAAGTGTTCAAGCCCTGCTTGGCCACTCCAACATATCCACCACGCAGATCTACACGCATGTTACCGATCCACACCTCAAAGAAGTTCATACCAAGTTTCATCGAAAAGAAAACTAGTTAAGTGCACAGGGGTTGGTGGTGTCAGAAATCAGTCCCTGATCAGTTGTAGGCGCTATGCCAACGGCAGCTGTAAAGCGTTTACAGATGGAATCTCGTGATTGAATCGCGAAGTCTGGGAAGCTACTTATACTTGAGCTGTCGACACGAACCGAAATACGCCGCAGCACATCATTGGCCTTACCCGTAGAGTCAATCTGGGTCTGCGCACCCGAAAATGTTGCCGCTCCAGAGTTCGCAGAAATTGTCAGGCCATTTTGCTTGTATATTGAGCGGACTCTAAGGTAATAGTTAGCGGAGTTATTTGGCATTGTTATGTTAACTTGGCAACGTCTTGGTGACGATAATGCATTACAACTTGCTGCAAATACTACGCCAGATGTGTTACCGATATTGCCTGCATATGGGAGCGTTGTTGGAATATTGGTACCGCCTCCTTTTGGATAGAGAAAAGCAGTCAGTGTGTTATCTACCAGGCTTGTTCGCGTGAAGCCAGTTGTTGGTGTCGGAGTTAGGTCAATTCTGAGTACTCCTGCGTCGCAATCTGACAAAGGTGCAGTCGGTGCGGCAGGAGGAAAGGTTCCGGCAGCTGTAGTACATGCATAATTTGATTGAGCTGCGTTGGCTTCCCAACTAATATTCAGTGTGGCAAGGTTAGCGCTAGTATTGATTGGGATAACGGTCGATTTTTCGGTATCGATGGTATCGTATGTCAATGAGGTAAGATTGGTCGGCGTAACCAGTAAACAGGTGTAGGCGGTATTACCACCTGGGTCTAGTGACCCGCTAGCGGTGAAGGTTGCATCTGGGCCGCAAGTGCTTTTGGTAGCTGTGGGGTTGTTTTTTAACACGCTCACGGCGTCGTTAACCCCAGACTCAGCGGCGTAAAAGGCTTGGGTGCTCAGCTGCCTGTCTAATACCTGTCGTTGCTCGCGACGGATTGTTTTGGCAAACCCCAGAACGATCAAAGTCACAACTAGCAGAACAAATACCGTAACAATTATTGAAACAAGGCCGGATTCTTCGTGAGGCTGGAATAGATTTTTCTTCATAGTGCTTACTCTTACTATACCTTATATTCTCTTCTGTACCTGGGTGGTGAGCTCTGAAACTGCACAAAACTGAGTACCCGCCCGCAAGGACCTACAGCTCAAGTCACCGTTTAAAAGATCAGCAGCAGGTAAAGTAGGACTCGTTGATGAACAATCATTAGCGGTTGGGCTACACAACAGATCATCATCTCCGTAAACCACGCGGACAGTCACTTGATAAAGGCCAGCTGCGCGAGGAATGGGGCATGCTAGAGTAGCCGGTCCTGGTGTACAGATAGTTAGTTTAGCTAAGCGCATATTAGGAGCCAGTAATTCGCGTGAGGAGGCGGTAAGTCCCCCATTAACGGTCAAATTTTGAACTGCTGGAGAGGAGTTACATCCCGTGAAGGTGTCCGAGACCATTGCATGGTTTGTTCCATCAAGAAGCTTCTGGCCGATTCTATAACTGTATCGTTGACTACCAGCACAGGATGCTTGGTTATTGGTTGGGTCAGGAGCTGGAGTCGGATAAACCGTTCCGCCGCCCAGTTGTATATTCTGCGATATTTGATCAATAACGGATCTGGCTGCTTGCTGAGTTCGTGAACTCGTCAGCCCTTTGTAGTAGCTACGAGTAATTTGCAGGACTCCATACGTACAAAGCAACAGAATTACCGAAAAAACGAGGGTAGCAACCAGGAGTTCAATAAGTGTAAAGCCGTTTTGGGTAAGTTTTTTCATGTGTTTCATGGCTAGGTTATCTTGTAGTACATGACCATCTGGTCTTGCCCCGCTCCGAGCGCGTTGTCCCAAACGGCAGTTACGGTATATGTTCCGGAGGATTGAGTAATTGAAATTCGATATCCGTTAGGGATAGATCCAAAGCTACACGTGGCACCTCCGCTCGGGGAAACCCCAGAACCGTCCTTTGCATAGCAGAATCCACTGCCAGTTGGCTTATTGGCTTTAATCTGTTCAATTTGGCTTTCGACATATTTGAGGGCCTCGCCTCTCTCTTGAGCTTGTCGAGTGTTTTTGGCGCTTCTGTTTGATAATACAAAGGCCGCTCCAAGCACCATACTCACTACAACGATAGCAATCAGTACTTCTACAATTGTGTCACCGCGATTGCTCAGACGTTTCATGGTAGACACCCCAAAGCTGTTGCCCCACTGGTGTCCACAATATCTAGTTTAGTAGAGAGCTGGCGATTGTTATTACCTATAGTTATGACACCATACTGGCTGGTTCCCCCACTCTTCAGACACACAACCACGCTGCCGCCTGGCACTGGCAAAAGATGTCCGGCATTAAGGCCGGATGATACTGGTGTAACTGTTCCGGCACCGGCATTAAGGCTAGTTGCCTGCACGGCGTAGAGTTGAACATTGGTTGTACCGGAGCACAAATTTGTACAGCCAGTATATTGACCAAGGCTACTCAGAAATGCGACAGCACCAATATTTTGTGCCGTACCCAAAGTACCGTCGGTCGTGTAGAACATTTTGGTTGTTGTAACACCGTATTGTATCTTTCCAGTATCAAAAGAGTCTGCCCCTCCGTTTGTTGCAGACGCTACTGTAGGTATTGCTCCCCCCGCCGTCGCAATTGCATTTATACTGGTTACTTCTTTCCCTGCACTATCTTGACGCTGCCCAAGCACGGTATAGGTATTGTATGCACCGGGTTCGGTTCCCACCGCCATCTGCATTGCCCTGCCCAAAACAATACAATCTTTGTTCTTCCCTTGTGTATTAAAGGGTGGTGTTGTGTCAAGTTGTGGCCCAAGACCCCCTGGGGCTGTACAGTTAAAATTCTGAGTATTTACCGCATAGCCTGTTGAAACAGTGTTAATAACGTCATTAATCTGTGACTGAAAATCGTTAACCGACTGACTAAACTCAGTTCTACGCTGCTGGCCTGAAATACCGGCCATTACTCCGACTAATAACGCCGTTGTAATAGCCATCACAATCATGACTTCAATAATAGTATATCCGCGGGCATCTAACCCTGGTTTCATACACTCCAGTATATAGCATAAGCAGATTGACGAACAGATTAATACAAGAGAAATTTGTGCTTGTACCAAGTAATCAAACTACTACCAAATATGTAAACAATTATTGCTGCCAAAATGAGAAATGGGCCAAATGGGATATGTGAGGTTTTCTTGACCTTACCTGCTACAAGTAACGGTAGCGTAAAGACAGTGCCGAGTAGTGAGGCAGTGAATAACATCATTAGACTCATGGCTGGCCCTCCCACCAGTAGCCCAAGCACTGCTCCAAGCTTCACATCCCCACCACCGATCCATTTACCGCCTGATATTTGGAAAAGCACGTAAAACAGGCCTCCTCCAATTAGCAGACCCCATATACTACCGAGGAGCGCCTCTGTACCACCACTAAAAACAGTCGTTATGAGCAAGATCTGCACCCAGGCAAGTCCAAAAAGTGGATAGACTATTTTGTCCGGCAAAAGAAACCAACGAATGTCGTAAACCGAAAGGGCCATAAAACCCACCAAGAAGATAAGCCAAAAACCAAAAAGCACTACACCCCGAGTATTGAAGTCCATCGGCCAATAAATATAAGAGACTAAGAATAAGGTGGCAGTCGTAAACTCAACTATTGGACTGTCTTCGATTTTTTGGTGGCAATAACGGCACCGCCCCTTAAGCATCAGCCAACTCACGATTGGAATAAGGTCTTTAGCAGCAAGCTGATGCTGACAATGCGGACACATCGAACGGCCATGCATAATAGACAGTTCTTGTTTCTGTTTTTTGGATAATTTTTTTGAGGTCTCTTGTTTATGGAAGCGCCACACGAAAGCATTTACAAAACTTCCAAGACAAAGTCCAAGTATAGCCAATATCAGGATAAACATTATGGTTATCCTAGCACGAACTGATCACTCATTAACAGAGGGACTTATCCATCAGAACATATTGGTTGAACATTGTTCCCTGTAGTCTCAACGGCGTACACCGCCACAATGTTGCGAGATGACGCAGCGGTAGTAGATGTCAAACCAGTAATTGTGAATGATGTGCTACTGGCTCCGGCTGAAACAGCTGCGCCACACTTGAGGCCATTGCGTAGATAGACTTTGGAGGTATCCATGGTACCTAATGCGGTGGCTGAGCCACTTACACCCAAATAATCTACGTCGCTGCTAGTATAGAGCCCCAATTTGTCAGTCACTTGTGTGGGTGCAGTGGTGCCAGTGGGAGCTGCGTTGCTGTTATTGTTAATAGCCTCTCTAAATCCTCCCAACATACGACTGACATCACTACGACGTTGTGTGTTACGGCTGTTACGCTGCAAGGCTGGAACAGCTAGAAAGACTATGAGAAGGATCAAACCAGCGATAGCTAGTACGATCAAGACTTCGATTATGGTGAAACCCTTTGGGTCTTTCAGGTTTCGTGCGGATGGTAAGCGCAATTCGCGCGTCATCAAGTTTACCCCCGTTAGAGAGTCACTAATGTGGCCCCTGGCTTAATATACTTGTTGCGAATTTAGCTTTCTTGGCACTGAGGTTGAACATTGTTGCCGGTTGTTTCTACCGCATATATGGCCACAATGTTGCGGGATGTAGCTCCGGTAGTAGATGTCAAACCAGTAATTGTGAACGATGTGCTACTGGCTCCGGCAGAGACAGCCGCGCCACACTTGAGGCCATTGCGTAGGTAGACTTTGGAGGTATCCATGGTACCTAATGCAGTGCCTGTGCCGCTTACGCCCAAGTAATCCACGTCACTACTAGTATAGATACCTAGTTTGTCTGTCACTTGCGTTGGTGCAGTTGAGCCAGTAGGTACAGATCCACTGTTGTTATTCGTAGCTTCCTGCATAGCGCCCAACATACGACTGACATCACTACGACGTTGTGTGTTACGGCTGTTACGCTGCAAGGCTGGAACAGCTAGAAAGACTATGAGAAGGATCAAACCAGCGATAGCTAGTACGATCAAGACTTCGATTATGGTGAAACCGTGTTCACGTTTTTTATTTGGCTTAAGCATGTGCAAATGCCCCCTTTGCAAATATTTATATAGTACTTATGCTTGAATCTTACGGTCATTACAGATAAAAATCAACCATTTATCCACACATCTAATGAATGATAGTCTGGCCAGCCAAACTGTAGATTGGCAAAAGTACCGCAGCTACAATAATAAAAGCGACCACGCCAAGGACAATCATAAGTACTGGTTCAATAACGGTAGAGATAGCACGGACTTCATTGTCTACCTCTCGCTCGTAGTAATCTGCTGTTTTAGCAAGCATTTCTTCTATGGCACCGGACTGTTCACCAATATGAAGCATGTTGGGCACCAGCTCGAGAAAGTTAGGATCACCTTGAAGGGAGTCAGACAGCGCCTTACCGCCCTTAACCTTTTCTGTTGCTGCCTGAAGAGAGGCTTCAATATGAACGTTGTTGATAGAAGCACCGGTGATATCTAGCATTTGGATTAAGGGGACGCCGCTGCCTATCAGTGTGGCACCAGTTCTAGCAAACCGGGCCATATACATTTTCATGAAAAGCCCCCCTACTGGCCAGGCGTGCATTTTGAAGCGATCCACTACTTGCTTGCCAGGTCCGGTTCTGGCCCAGCGACTACCAAAGAATACCGATAGTGCGAGTAAAATCAGGAAAACCCACCAAAACTTAATGATGAGGTTTGAGAAACCGAGCAAAATTCGAGTGATAAACGGAAGATGCGCGCCGGGGATACCATCATAGATAATTTGTACCTGTGGCACCACTTTGACGATCATGAAACCAACCACCGCCACCATTACGAGCAGCACAATAATTGGGTACACCATGGCCCCACGGACCTTGCTGATCAGTTCCGCATCCTTTTCTTGCTGGTCGGCGAGACGCTCTAGGGACTTATCAAGCGTGCCGGAAGCTTCACCGGCGGCAATCATGTTTACATAGACTTCATTAAAGATGTTTGGGTGTTTGGCCATAGCAGACGACAATGCCGAACCTGCCTCTACATCGCCAATTATCTTGGTAATTGCAATTTTAAAAGGTTTGCTGGTGGTCTGTGAAGCCACATTACGTAAACTTTGCACCAGCGGCAAACCAGCGTTAATCAGCGTTGATAGTTGACGCGAAAATAGGACTTTATCCTTCGTTTTTACGTGATTACGCAGCCTGGATAGTGGTGAATTACTGGAGTCATCTACCACCTCAATATCAATCGGAGACAAGCCCTGTTCCCTTATGAGCTTAGCTGCCGATTGTTCGCTGTCGGCCTGTACTTCTGAGTTTATTTTTTTGCCGGATTTTGCGTCACGGGCGGTATATTTGTAGGTTAACATTCAGAGTTTATCCTCGCATGAGCCGATCGAGCTCATCTAGATCAACTGCAACGTTACGGGCTTCGTCGTAGCTTATGGTACCGTTATGGACCAAGGTAACCAGCGTCTTGTCCATCGACTGCATGCCAAATTCGGCACCGGTTTGAATGACTGCTTCCAGTTGATGACTCTTGCCCTCGCGAATAATGTTTCGGACTGCGGGGGTAGCGATAAGAAGTTCGGCAGCCGCAATTCGGCCGCCGCCAATTGACGGAACTAAGCGCTGCGAACAGATAGCCATCATAATATTAGACAGCTGAGCCCGAATTTGCGGCTGCTGGTGCGGCGGAAACACATCAATCATACGGTCAATGCTTTGGGCTGCCGAGTTGGTGTGCAGCGTTGCAAACACCAAGTGACCGGTTTCAGCAATGGTAATAGCGGCGGCAATTGTCTCAAGATCACGCATTTCCCCGATCAACACCACATCTGGATCTTCACGCAAGGATGACCGAAGCGCGGCTGAGAAAGAGTAAGTGTCATAGTGGACTTCTCGCTGAACAACTACAGATTTTTTGGACTTATGAGTAAACTCAATTGGGTCCTCAATAGTAATAATGTGTGAAGCGCGCTCATTGTTTATCTTGTGAACCAATGCAGCTAGTGTTGTGGACTTACCAGATCCAGTTGGGCCAGTTACCAACACCAGTCCTCTGGGATAATCGGCAAATTTATTAACAATTTGCGGCAAGCCAAGCTGTTCAATGGTCAAAATCTCATTTGGAATCAAACGCAAAGCGGCTGCTAAGTTACCGCGCTCATGGAACGCGTTAACACGGAAACGACCAAGATCGCCAAAGGCAAAACTAAAGTCAAACTCTTTGTCTTTTAGCAAAATCTGCTTCTGATCTTCGTCCAAAATAGCAAAAATTAAGGCCTCGACAGTTTCTTCGGACAGCGCCTCGGTACCTGCAACGGGCAAAAGTGCACCGTCAATTCGCAACATCGGTGGCAAGCTCACTTGAAGATGTAAGTCTGAAGCCTTTTTCTTAATGACTTCTTCGAGGAGGATTTCGATTCTTGGTTGGCCCTGCATATGTTTCCTTTTAGGCGTTATCGGTGGTTGCCACGCGGTTCACTTCGTTAATGGACGTTTGTCCGGCTAAGGCTTTTAGATAGCCATCCTGACGCATTGTAACCATACCCTGTTCGGCTTGAGCAGTTTTTTGGATCGCTGTGCTGGTAGAGCGTTTGAGAATCAATTCTTGGATCTTTTCGGTGACCTCAAACACTTCATACAGCCCCATTCGGCCCTT